>NZ_JBHEVB010000019.1:0-44610 GCF_041925195.1 Flintibacter porci | reverse complement strand
CACAAAGCACTACACCGTGGTGATTAAACCTAAAATGACCACCTAATTACGGGTGGCCGCTGCGCCGCAAGGTGGCCGCTGGTGACCGCACCGGTGGCCGCCGAGCGCCGCAGAATGCAGTTTCTCCAGATGGTCGAATTGAGCCGTCTGCAATTCGCCTTAAAATGAATGAAATACTTGAATCTGTACGCAAAGGAGATGAATAGTAATGGTGGATAAGTGGCTTACTGTCTGCGATAGTGAAGAGCCTAAAACTTGGAGCATTTCAGTCGATGGATATTTTCGCTCAAATGTCGAGAAAAGAATGCTCGCAGATGACATGAGCCTTGACGCTATAAATGCGGTATTCTGCAACGCTGTTCGAATTCTTAGCCATTGCCCAAACCCTAATATTCATGAGGAAATTGCAGAAACAGGAATAGTCATCGGTAAGGTGCAGAGTGGTAAAACATCAAATTTTATCTCTGTGCTTGCGCTGGCATTTGATAATGGATATGACATTGCTATTGTTTTAGGCGGAAATACACTCGATCTTCTAAAACAGAATGCGACCAGAATTAAGTCTGCATTTAATGTAGACTCAGAAAAGCTCACTGTGTTAAAAACAAATGACAATAAGACATTAATTAATCCAGCTCGTATTAAAGATTTCCTTGAAAATGGACATAAAGTAATTATTGTTGGGCTAAAACATAACAAGCATATTGATCAGATAGCGGAGATATTTGAAAATTCCTATTTAGCGAGCAAGTCTGTGCTGATTATTGATGATGAGGGCGACCAGGCAACCCTCAATACGCGCGCTTACAAGAATTCTATTAGCAAAACATATGGCTCTGTTTTAAATCTAAAAAACAAGCTAAAAAGCCACTGTTTCCTGTCTGTTACAGCTACTCCGCAGGCTAACATTCTTATAGAAACATTTGATACGCTTTCTCCTGATTTTGGAGAACTTGTTTACCCGGGAGAGGGATATTGTGGCCTACAAACCTTTCACGGAGAAGATTGTGACAAATATGTATATGAAATTCCGGCAAAGGAACCAAATCTTCTTGATGGAACTGGGGTTCCACCATCGGTGTATAAAGCAATGGCAATGTTTTTTGTAGGGAACGCCATTCGTAAAAGTCGAGGTGATATGGGGGATCACGCAATGCTAATACACCCCAGCCAGAAAAAGTATGATCACAAAATTGTTGAGGTGAAAATACAATCCATTCTTGATGACTGGAAATCAAAAGCAAAGACGAAACTTGCTGGACACCGCGATATTTCTTATATATCTCTCCGGAAACAACTTGTTGAGGCATATGACAATTTTGTGTCTGACGGAGTCATCTGTTTGCCGTTTGAGGAAATTGAAAATGAGATCCTATATCGGATCAAAGCTTGTTCTCCAGTCCTTGTATGTAATAGTGATGAAAACGCCAGCGAAAATTCTGAGCATTACAAAACAAATATCTTTGTCGGCGGGAATCTTGTTGAACGTGGTATAACAATTAAAGGACTCGCAGTTACTTACATTACAAGACGCGCAAAAGGTAAGAGTAATGTTGACAATACAGAACAACGAGCACGGTGGTTTGGATATAAATCTCGCTATCTTGATGTGTGTCGTGTTTTTACAACTAAGGATATAAAAGATGACTTTACCAGCATTCTTGAACATGATGAGGATATGTGGGCATCTATTGAACGGGCACAGGAGCGAGGCATTCCATTTAAGGAAATGCCGAGAATTTTTAAACTTGCACGAAGTGCTTTCCTTAGATTAACCCGTGCGAATGTTGCTAAAACCGAAAATTTTGCATTGTCTGAGTGGAAGCCGCAAAAATACTTTATGCTTGATAAGCAGAAAGTGGAAAATAATACAACTACTATTGATTCTTTTAGAAGAAAGTATAGTAAAAAAATTGCATTTGAGCACCACAACGATGTTCAAATTCATGCTGTGCTATGTGAACAAGATTACCATGTACTTTTCGGCGAACTTCTATCAAAATTGGAATATGTTGAAGGAGAAATACTTAATAAACGATATTTTACGCTTTTAGACGAAGCTTTTTTGAAATTAAACCTGAATACACCCGTTGATGTTTATTGGGTACGGGATACAAAACACTCTACACGTAAAATTAATGATGATAATTCAATTGACCAGCTATTTCAGGGCCGAAATCCAAATGTATCCAGTGCCTTATATTATGAAGGAGATCGTAGTCTTGCAGATAAACAACCGGAACATATTCAGTTGCAAATTCACTTTGTTAAACCAACTAACCGACCTGAAATAAACTTTTATGCCCCTACATTAGCAATATATATTCCAGAAAACTGTGCATGTGAATTGGAGAAACTGGTGGTGAGAGCGTGATGGAAATTCGAGAGATATTAAAAGCATTACAGGATAAACATATAACTGACCAACCGTATGAAGTGTTTTTAGTTGACAACACATGCTATTTTGGAAAAGATTATAATAACAATGTAGTCTTTATGATTCCTTCACGAGTCACAAAAGTTATGCCGATATGTCAGGAAACGCGTTCTCTAAGATTTGCTTTTAATAAAAAATGTGTTTTCAAAAGCGAAGATAAAATCGTTACAAGGATAGTGCATCTATTCACATGCAAAGAAAAAGACGAAGAAAATATACTGGCATTTATTCGATTAACAAAAGCATTTTCTCAAAGTGAATTTGATGAAGATCAACTTTATTTAGCAAAGTTATTTTCAGTTATCTCAGCATTGTTTGATAAAGAGAGAAAAGTATCTGAATCAGAACTTCAGGGCCTTTTTGCGGAACTATATACGATTTTGTATTTAGGAGAGGCCGGTTGCAATATAGCTAAATTTTGGCAGTCTCGCAATAGAATGAAATTTGATTTCTCTTTTACAGAGAACAAAAGATTGGAAATAAAATCCACTTTGAAGCCTACCCGTGTACATCATTTTAAGCATGACCAACTCCTCAGCGAATTATATGACATCAAAATTGTGTCTGTTATGTTTCGTAAGAGTGACTTTGGATTATCTCTTCAAGAATTAGTCGATAAAATTCGCGATAGATATGTTGACAATTTTATCTTACTTATGCATGTTGAAACAGCAATTGCAAATGTCGACAAAGACATGCTTTATGGCATTAAATACGATGAAATCTACCTGAAAGAAAATTTGCGGTATTTTGATGCTAAAAATGTTCCTCACTTTAACGAGAAAACCCCTGAAGGCGTATTTAATGCAGAATATGATTGTTGCTTAGATACCGTTCCAACATTTGCAGAAGAAGAACTAATCAATTGGATTAAGGAGGATGATTAATGTTTAAAACATATGATTTATTTGACCATAGAAATATTAATGATCTGATACCAGAAATTATATACTACTATCTCTTTCAGGGCCTAAGTTTGACCGGGATAGAACAAAAATTATTTCGTACTGATGCATACCACGGATGGTTGAGTAAGACATTTTTAAATTATTACGGAATTGACACCGAAAAAGAAAATAAAGGCATCTATGAAAATCGAACTGTTCCTGAAATTGTGGAGGAACTGTATAGAAGTTCAAATATTGCTCACATACGTGTTGCAAAGATTCTTAAAGAAAAATATCTGTAAACAACTTGGAAAATAGAGATTTCGTCGCAGCATAATAGGGGACTTTTGCTATGAAACAATACAATAAACTTGTCCGTGACCGTATTCCAGAAATTATCAAAGCCGATGGGAAAACCTGTGTCTGCGAAACGCTTGCTGATGAGGACTACATGCATCTTCTGGATCAGAAGCTAAACGAAGAGCTGGCGGAGTACCAGGAGAGTAAATCTCTCGAGGAACTGGCCGACCTTCTGGAGGTCATGCAGGCGGTCGTGAAGGCCCGCGGCTGGACGCTGGAAGAATTGGAGCAGGTGCGGGCGGACAAGGCTGCCAAACGGGGCGGATTCGAGAAGAAAATCCTGCTGAAGGGAGTAAAGGAGGATTGCTAAATGGATATTGTAAGAGCAAAAGAGCTATTATCTGCTTTGGCTGATGGCATTGATCCATTCACTGGAGAACTTTTACCCCAAAACCATGTATGCAATCAGCCTGAAATGATTCGAGCCTTTCATGAAATTTTGAATGTGATTCCTCCGCCCAAGAAAAAAAGTCTGCCCCGAAATGCCGGAAAACCATGGACAGATATTGAGGAAGAAAAACTACTGGATGAATTTGACTCAGGAATGACAACTTCTGCAATCGCCAAGGAGCATGGCAGAAGCAAAGGTGCCATTGAATCCCGATTAGCGGATCTCGGGAAGATTACAGATACATATCTTAACAGGAAACCGAGGTGACCTCCATGCCTACTTACCGCTCCGCCTCCGGCAGCAGTGCTGAAGACTTGTTTATTGAGCTGTTTTCCGACACCTTCGGCGCTGAGAAAGCCGGCTATCTCTACTCCCAGTATCCTTTCTCCGACATCTATCAGAACAGCCGGTTTGCCGACTTCCTGATCGAAAACGGCGGGCGGAAGGTGGCCATCGAGATCGACGATGAGGCCTCCCACAACCCGAAGCTGGTCTCCCAGAACAAGTTTTACGACGACCTGCTCAAGCAGAACAGCATGATCTACCTGGGCTGGGACGTATACCGCTGGGCGGTGCGGCAGATGCAGCAGCAGCCAGAAACCGTCAAGGACGAGCTGCGGGTATTCCTGGGCCAGCACCCCAGCTTCAAGGAGATCGAGGACTACCTCCCCACCCAGCGGGGCAAATCCCTAGACGGCTCCCAGCTGGAACTGAAGGAACACCAGAAACAGGCCTTGGCAGCTTTGGAGGAGATGCGCTGCAACTTCGAGACCATCGCCCTGCTCTACCACGCCACAGGCACCGGCAAGACGGTGACCGCCGTTATGGACGCCAAGCGGTTCGGCAAGCGCACGCTGTTCCTGGCCCACACGGTGGAATTGGTGGATCAGGCCACCAAGACTTTCCGGGAACTGTGGCCCCGGGCCACGGTGGGCCGCTATGTGGAGAGCATGAAGCAGGGCAACGCCTTCGTAGTCTGCGGCAGCATCCAGAGCGTGGCGCTGAATCTGGATCAATTCAAGCCGGATGACTTCGGCTACATTATCGTGGACGAGGCCCACCACGCCTCCGCCGATACATACCAGAAGGTCCTATCCTACTTCACGCCGGAATTCACTCTGGGCCTGACCGCCACGCCGGAGCGGGCCGACGACAAAAACATCCTGGACATTTTCAAGAACACCGCCCACAAGCTGGACATCCAGACTGCTGTGGAGATCGGTGCGCTGGTGCCGGTGCGGTGTATCCGCATCCACACCAACATTGACCTGACCAAGGTGCGGTTCAACAGCGTCCAGTACAACATCCGGGATCTGGAGAGCAAGATCTACGTGCCGGAGCGAAACCAGCTCATCGTGGACACCTGGCTCCAGTATGTGAAGGACAAGCGGACGGTCATCTTCTGCGCCTCCGTCAAGCACGCCCAGGAGATCGCTGGGCGGCTCCATGACACTGGTGTGGCCGCCGAGGCCGTGTCCGGAGAGATCAAAGGCAGTGACCGCCGGGAGGTGCTGGCCCGGTTTGAACAGGGCGTGACCAAGGTGCTGTGCGCCTGCGACCTGCTCAACGAGGGCTGGGACTGCCCGGCCACCGAGGTGCTGTTTATGGCCCGGCCCACCATGTCCAAGGTACTCTATACCCAGCAGCTGGGCCGAGGCATGCGGTTGTCCCCCGGCAAGGAGAGCCTGATGGTGTTTGACTTTGTGGACAACGCCAGCCAGTACAATATGCCCTACTCCATGCATCGGCTGTTCCGGCTGAAGGAGTACAAGCCTGGCGCTCTGGTGTTGGGCACAAAGCAGCAGAAAACCGCCGAACAGGGGCTTTATGACAAGGGCGAGCGCCCGGACGCCCTCATCGACTGGCCGGTAGATGCCCTGGATTACGAACTGGTGGACATCTTCAACTGGCAGGAGGAAGCTGCCGGCATGATCTCCCAGATGGAGTTTGTCCGCAGAGTGGACGTGCAGACGGAGACCATCGAGCGGTATGTCCGGGACGGCCTGCTGGTGCCCGATCTGGTGGTGCCCATGAGCGAGCACCGGACCTTCAAGTATTTCAAAGAAGAAACCCTCCGGAAATATGCGGAGCAGTACGGCTGGACACTGATCGACGACTCCAACCGCAAGGATTTATTTCTGGATATGGTGCGGCAGATGGACATGAGCTACTCCTACAAGCCGGTTCTGCTCAAAGCCGTCCTGCTGTTTGCTGATGACAAAGGGCGGGTAAAACTCGGTGATATCGTCACCTATTTCCGGGAGTTCTACGAGGCTCGCCGAGCGGCGGGGCTTGTGGTGGAAAAGGCCAACAGCATCTACGCCAAGGGCGGTTATACTGATGCCCAGGCTCAACGGAATATCCTGTCCAACCCCTTCAAGCGATTCGAGGATATGCAGATGCTCCACCACACCAAGACACTGGGCGTGATCCAGGTGGATGAATCCGTCTGGAAGAAGCTGACCCGTGAGGAAAAGCAGGAGATCGAGCGAATCTGCGATGAAAAGCTGGAGCAGTACTATGGCCGGTTCCAGGTGCGAACGGAGGATGCCATCAAATGAATCAAGCGATATTAAATAAACTGAAAAGCACTCCGGAACTGTCACCGGATGTACACGACGGCAGCTATGAACTGGTGCGTATGATTGTGGCCGCTTATCGTGATGTGGATGAAGCTACGCTGGACTACCAGGATCTCAATGCCATTTATCTCATGTGCATTGGAACATGGCGGCACAGCTATGACAAAAAGCATGAGGCGGTTCATGCGGCGCACTTGCCCGAGGTGCGCAAACAAGAACTGGATCACCTGATTGATGAGCTGAAAAGGCGGGCGGAAGCTGGGGTATACGAGCACCAAGAAAAAGCCGTCTCCGGCACTGGGCATATGGGGCTGTTTGGTACTGGATTCTACTCGTTTCAGAACAAAACCGATGTGAAATCGGTGCGCGTTTTTATTCAGATGTGCGTGGATCTCCTGGACATGACGGACGATGAGGAGATGTACCAGCGTGCCGCATCGGTGCTGACGAAATCGTTCCGCGGAATGCAGGCTGCCGCAGCCTCCGTAGTACTCCACTGCTTAAAGCCGTGTACCTTCCCTGTCATCAACAGCAATGTAGGCAGTGAGGATATTTTTGAGGCCCTGGGGATACATCTGGATGCCCGTGGCAAGTTGGAGACCTACATTGAGAATTGCCGGAAAATCAAGATCTTCCGGGATGCGAACTTTTCTTTCAAAAATTATCGAATTTTGGACATGGCGGCGTGGGAGTTGTCTGCTGATCCCATTCATCGCGTTATCAGCCAATATAAGGACTCCTTTGCCACCTGGTTTCCGGAAGAAGCTTATAAATGGCGGGCCGTTCAATGCTTCCAGGAACACTGGAAGCCAGAAAGGTCAGATTTCGCCGAAATGCTGAAGAAATCCTTGGCCCAAGCAGGAAATCTGATGGACACCAACTACTCGTTTCCCTGTAAGATGATTACATTCTTTGCAGAAAAGGAGCCTGATACGGTTCGCTCCATGTTTCAGCAGCTTCTGGCTCCCGGAGCGGATATTGTCGAGCAGATCCAAAACTTTAAGCAGAGAGCAGATATCCTGTTAGCCAAGTATCAGTTCAAAGAGAGCATGAAGCAGCATTATCAGGGGGATCGCACGATCTGTACCTACCTGTTTTTTGCACAGCCAGACCGGTATTTTCTTTATCAATACGGTAAGCTCAAGGCTTTTCTGGAAGAGACAGGCTTAAGCACTACCTGTAAAATGGGAGACACCCAGAATGTACTTACCTACCAGGAGATTGCCAACCAGGTTCTTTCCTGCGTCCAGCAGGACAGCGAGTTGCTAAACATATTCGAGACAAAACGATCAGAGTTGGGAAGCACATATTATCCGGATGTTGAACATCACCTGTTGACCGATGACATCATCTACTTTGGAAGCCGGCTACATAAAAGCGATTATTGGCCCAATTTGTCAGAGTATGATCCAGAGATCAGCGCAGAACAGTGGTTAAAACTTCTTGCGGACAAAACAATCTGCACAGTGGAAAATTTGCAGATTCTGAAAGCCATTCAACAGGCAGGCGAAGAGACAACCTGCAAACAGTTGAGCCTGAAATTAGGAGGTCCTTCTACCCATTATAACGGCAGTATGGTTCAGCTTGCCCGGAGAGTACAGGAAAAAACAGGCTGCCCACTGGTTCAGAACGAAAACAACGATCAGAAATGGTGGCCGATTCTGTTCGTGGGCCGCACAGCTCTCCAGGATCAGCCTGGTACATACTCCTGGAAACTTCGTGATGAATTGGCAGATGCACTGAAATGTCTACCGCAGAAAGAGGTGAGCAATCCGATGCCTTTTGCAAAGAATACAATCCTTTATGGCCCTCCCGGGACGGGAAAGACCTATCAGACTGCCAACTATGCGGTGGCGATCATAGAGGGAAAATCGCTGGAAGAAGTCCAAGCTGAAAACCATGAAAAGGTCTTGGAGCGATACCGGCAGTATCGGCAGGATGGGCGGATCGAATTTACGACCTTCCACCAGTCCTTCGGCTACGAGGATTTTATCGAGGGAATCCGCCCGGTTTTTGCGGAGGATCAAGAAGAGAACTCCGGCGACATCTCCTATGAGATTGCCGATGGTGTATTCAAAAAATTCTGTGCAACAGCACAGCCTCCTGCAGTAGATCCTCATCAAAACCCCTATGGTTTCTCAGAGGCCCCAACAATCTGGAAAGTGTCTCTTGCAAGCACAGGGGACAATCCGGTTCGAGATTACTGTATGAATCACGGGTGTATTCGGATTGGATGGGATGAATATGGGGAAAGCATCACGGATGATATGGACTATCATGTGGGCGGTAAAACGGTGCTGAACGCATTTTTGTCCAGGATGCAGCCTGGAGATATTGTTCTTTCCTGCTATACTGCGCACTCCATTGATGCGATTGGTGTCGTAACTGGAGAGCCTGAGTGGCATCCAGAATTTGATCACTATAAGCGGCTACGAGCCGTTAAATGGTTGGTACAAGGGAAGAACATCGGGATCACTGAATTCCGCCTTGAAAAGAGTTTGACCCTGTCCACTGTGTATCGGCTCAATACCACGGTTCCGACTGTGATAGATGTTCTGAATAAGAATGGATTTTCGGGCGCGGCCTCGGTGAAGGGTACCAAGGGTCCCTATGTATTTATCATTGATGAAATCAACCGCGGCAATATCTCGAAAATTTTTGGCGAGCTCATTACCCTGATTGAGCCGTCCAAGCGCCTGGGGCAGAGGGAAGAATTGCAGGCAAAGCTGCCCTATTCCCATGAAGAGTTTGGAATTCCGGATAATGTCTATCTATTGGGCACCATGAATACGGCAGACCGTTCCATCGCTCTGCTGGATACTGCCCTTCGGCGCCGATTCAGTTTCGTGGAAATGATGCCGGACAGCGGCGTACTGGATGGTGTAGAGGTCGAAGGCATTTCCATCAGTGACCTGCTCACCACATTGAACCGCCGGATCGAGGTGCTGTTTGACCGGGAGCATACACTGGGACATGCTTTCTTTACCCCTCTGCGGCAATCCCCGTCTATTCAGGCCTTAGGGGAGATTTTCCGGGATAAAGTTGTTCCGCTTCTTCAGGAGTACTTCTATGACGACTATGAGAAGATCTGTCTGGTATTGGGGGACAGGAAGCGTCCGGAACAGCAGCAATTTTTCAAGGTGGAACCCGTGGATTTGCAAAGCCTGTTCGGGGTGGAACCTGAGTTTGAAGTAAATCCCACATATCATATCAATCCGGCTGCTTTCTTTGATGTGGAAGTATACCGGAATCTCTGACCGTCGCATTCCATTGGGAGGTGAGCTCCATTGAAACAATATACCATTCGGGAATATATGGGGTTTACCCGGAACGGTCCACTGCGGGCAGGCATGATTTCTCTGCCGGAGCACGCCTTTGATCAGCTGGAGCAGTTTATTCTCTCCAACCGGGAGGAACGTTCCGGCACCCAGCCGCTGGAGTTGATGAGCCTGAGCGCAAAACCCAGCGTGGGTAAAGTGATCACCGCCAAAAACTATGTGGGGGTTATCACCACCCGAGACGGAACAGAGATCGAGATCCTACCCAAACTGACGCTGGAGGGAGACGACAGCGACCAGGCTGTTCGCAAAGTGTTTCTCACCATGCTGCGAACGGTTCAGGAGGCTCCGTTCAAGACATTTCGTACCGCCCACCTGAATACTTCCCGTATGCGCCTGCTGGATCTGTTCGTGCGCATGTTTTTGGACGAGGCGCACCGGCTGATTCAACGCGGCTTAAAATCGGATTATGCGCTAACACAGGACAATGAAACCTGTGTCCGTGGAAAAATCGTATTCTCGGAGCATATCCGAAAAAATCTGTTGCATCGGGAGCGAATCTTCGTGGAGTACGATGTGTTCAGCGTCGACTGCCCGGAAAACCGTCTGGTCAAGTCAACCGCCGTCTATCTACAGCGGTATGCCACAGACCTGCAAAACCGTAAGGATCTTCGAATTGTGTTATCTGTCATGGATCAAGTTCCGGTGTCCAAGCATGTGGAGCAGGACTTCCTGCGCTGCGGTCAGTCCCGCTCCATGGCGGACTACCGGCGACTACTGGAGCTGTGCCGGGTATTTTTGCAGGGAAAGAGCTTTACCGCCTTTTCTGGCGGCGAAGCCGCGCTGGCACTTCTCTTTCCTATGGAGCGTGTGTTTGAAAGCTATGTGGCAGAGGTGCTACGGCGGAATTTGGACTCCAGGCAATATCGTGTGCATGTGCAGGCAAAGGGCAAGTACCTCTTTGAACTACCCCGGAAGCAGTTTGCCCTGCGGCCAGACTTGGTCATTGAAGATTTGAACCGCGGCGAGCGGACTGTATTGGATACCAAGTGGAAACTTCTATCCCCCCAGTGGCACAACTATGGTATCTCACAGTCCGATATGTACCAGATGTACGCATATCAAAAAGAATATGCGGCACAACAGACAGTGTTGCTTTATCCAAATTGTGAAGCAATGGCAGGTCAGCAAGTTCCTCTCTGCTATTCCTCGCCCAGCGGGAATTTGGTCAAGGTGCAGACCTTGCGTTTGGATTCTCCAATTGCCATGGCCGAAGCTGTAAAACAGTTGCTGGATTTATGATAACGATACCATACAGAGAGGATGTGATACAAGATGATGGTAATCTGCTTCGGCGACTCTAACACCTATGGCTACGACCCTCGGGGCTATTTCGGTGGACGCTATGGCGCAGACTGCCGGTGGGTGGACATCTTGGCTGCGGAGACCGGATGGACGATCTCCAACATGGGGCAGAACGGCCGGGAGATCCCCGTCGCAGCCCCGGCCTTCCCTGATGACACGGATCTGCTGATTGTCATGCTGGGCACCAACGATCTGCTCCAGGGGCGAAACCCAGAGCAGGCCACCGAGCGGCTGGAGCGGTTCCTTGCTGGCATCTCTCTGGATCGAAGCAAGATCCTGCTGATTGCACCGCCGCCAATGGCTATGGGCGAGTGGGTGCCCAGCCCACAGCTCATTGAGGAATCCCGCACCTTCGCCCGGCTCTGCCAGGCCCTGGCGGAGCGGCTGGGCATCCGCTTTGCCGATGCCGGAAAGTGGGACATCCCCCTGGCCTATGACGGCGTACACTTTACAGAGCAGGGCCACAGGGCCTTTGCCGCCGGACTTTTGGAGGAACTCAAATGAAACGAATGATCTCCTTGCTGCTCTCCCTTCTGTTGCTGGCCGGATGCGGCAGGAATACCGCCGACGGCGCCTATCAGCAGATCACCCAGGAAGATGCCAAAGAGATGATGGACACCCAGGAGGTCATCATCCTGGATGTCCGGGAGCAGGACGAGTATGACAGCGGACATATCCCAGGTGCTGTTCTGTTGCCGGTGGGAATGATTGATGAAACTACCGCAGCCGAGGTGATCCCGGAAACGGACTCCACGGTTCTGGTCTACTGCCGCAGTGGGAACCGGAGCAAGACCGCTTCCTCCACACTGGCCGAACTGGGGTACACCAATATCTATGAATTCGGCGGTATCAACACCTGGCCGTATGAGACGGAAACGTAAGATAAACGGAACAAAACCTACATCGCCTATACAAAGAATACGGGACTGGCCGGTTGGCCAGTCCCGCCGTTTATTTGGGCAGATAATCCGCTTTTACTCGATATCGGCTAATACCGAAACTATTGCTCCGCTCTATGACCTCCCGAGGAAGTTGGTTCAGATACTTCCGGCCAAAGTTGGTATCGCCGAAGTAACAGTCAAAATTGGTCACAGGGAGTACTACCCAGTCGCTGTCCTCTGGGCGGTTGGCCAGGTAATAAGCCACCAGGGTGGGCAGGACATTGGAAGGCATTTTCTCAGGGCGAATCTGCTCAAGTCTCTCTGTCAGATCCGACGGCAGTTCAGGTTCTGTGCGGCGCAGAGGGCCCAATTCCAGGGCATCGGCAATCATATCATCAAAGCGGATCGTCCACGCACCTTCCGTAGAGGTGGAAAGAGCCTTGGTTTGGTATTGGAGCACCTTGCTGCGCCATACTCGGTCAAACCGCTTGCTTAGCTCGCCGGCAGAATCTGCATAGCTTTTACGGACAAATTCCGGATGCTCGGTGGCAAACTGCATAGCCTGATGGAAGTGGCGACTGAACCAGCCCCAGCTATCCTTATCCACTAGTTTGGGAAACTGTTCGTGGTGTGACGCAAAATCGGTGCGGTGCTGCCAATCTTCTTTCGGCTTCCCGTTTCCCTCCGGAATGCTACACCAGGCGCACAAACCATCGTAAGCAAAACTGATTCGTTCTCTTGGATCGCCTGACAACAGCGTACCATCCGAAGCGTGAAACAAAAAACCACGTGCAATGATGGTCAAAATACGGTTCATACCGCTAAAATCCCGAAGAGCTTCGAAGGTAAACCGCCCCAGCCAGGTGGTGTCCTTTTTACTGGATGCTCGGTACTCCACCGGCTCCGTATAATCTAAAAATTCCTGCCATTCATTCAGCATGGGACACCTCCAGTACATTGGGCTCCAGCGCATCCAGCAGCAGATCCCACAGCAGGTTCCGCTTGCCCAGGGCCTCCACGTAGCGTACAGCCATCTGTGGACGCACGATCTCATTCAGCAGTTCCCTGCACCGGATAGATACCGCCTCCCGGTAGTGTTGGGAGTTTCGCTTGCTAAGATACGCCTCCATCAAATCGTTAAATACAGTTAAGTCTCCAGGGCGGTGCAGTTGCCGTTTCTTCTGCTGCTCATTCTCCTGCAGAATATCACTGAGTAAATCACTCAAAATGCGATATCCGCCACTGCGGAAATCGGAAAACAGGTCAAACAATGGTTCAAACTCTGGAAGCCAGGTAAGAAGGAACTGCATTCTCTGCTCTTCCGTCAGGAACTGCCACTTGGCATTATTGTTCATAGGCCCTCCATTACCGCACCGGGTCCGGGTTGTCGTAGTGCAGGGACCCGTGATGAACTCCGGCATGGGAGAGGATTATGATGTTCCCGCACTTCTGATCTTCCAGCGCATTTTGGTAGCCAGTGTCAGAGAGGAACAGGCGCATCCGATCTCCCTTGAATCCCGCACGGGAATCGTGGGTCAGCACGTCGAAGATAATCATGTGCTGGGTTTTCTCGTCAAACCGGGCCAAATCCATGAAGTCGTGGCCTTTGAAGTTCTGCGCCCCGGCTCTGAAGCGCAGATCCTCCATCAGCTCACGCATGGTCACAGTTCTCAGCGGCTCAACCTCTTTCATGCCTGCTGCCTCCTTTCTCCCGGCCCTGGCCCTTTACCGTCAGGATGCCGTCCAGGGTAGTGGCGGTGATCCGCAGCCGCTCCGCGATGGCAATATCGTTCTTCATGCTCTCATCCACGGTATCACCGCAGACCACCAGCACATGGGAACGGCGGAGGTAGTCACGCGCCATGTCGATGCCGTCCTTATGCTCCTGGGGGATGCTGTCCGCCAGGAACAGCGGCAGGAACAGCAGCGGGCAGACCGGCGAGAAACCGGCTTCATAGACCGCCCTGCAATACTTGGCGGCGGTTTCGGTGTTCTCAAACTCGTTATCGCTCCAGGGGGCGGTGATGTAAGCGAGGGGTCGTTTCATAACAATCAAATCCTTTCTCCCGTGTCCGGGCAGCAAAAAAGCGGCCCATCATGGACCGCTGTGAAAATCATGATTGACCAGCATCGTGTAGTGGTTGTCGATGGTGGAGACAGAGTTGAACAGCGCCGCCAGAAGATAGGCCCTGGTGTTCCAGACACGGGTGGTGTTCTCCCGGATGCCGTCCATGACCTTCTCAATGTGCATGGAAGTGATCTGCTCAAACCGCTGCTGCACAAAGCCGGTGGGGTAGTTCAAGCGGATTTATTCGTCGTTCAGCAGACAACAGAGGTCTTGTGGTCTATATTCCCGTATGTTCTTCTAATGATCTTTGTGCTGTCACTTTTATGCTCCTTGGTCTATGCAAGGTATATTACCCAGCCTATTGTTCGGTTAAGCAAGGTATCAGAGCAGATGGCTTCACTGGATTTTTCCGGCCAATGCAGTATGGGGCGAGAAGATGAATTGGGCTGTCTGGCTCAAAATCTAAATTCTTTGTCCGCATCCTTGTCAACTGCGCTGAATGATCTGCAAGCCGCAAATGAGCAGCTTAAAGCGGACATCGAAAAAGAACAGGCATTAGAGCGCCAGCGGGTAGAATTTTTTTCTGCGGCATCCCATGAATTGAAAACACCTCTAACAATCTTGAAAGGTCATTTGGCCGGAATGCTGAACAAAATTAGCGGATATGAAAACCATACAGAATACATGGAACGCTCCCTTTCTGTTGTTGAACGGATGGAAAAGCTCGTCGAAGAACTATTGTATGTTTCTAAAGCGGACGGAAATCAGAAATCTGAGTATAAAACCGTTGACTTTGCGGAACTGGTTCGGGTGCAGATTGCCACCGTAACAGATTTGCTGGAAGAAAAGAAGCAACGACTTGAAGTAACTATTCCTGACCGGCTTTCCTGTGAAGTAGAACCGGCTCAAATGGAGAGGGCAATTCAAAATATCTTAGTCAACGCTATTCGATATTCTCCGGATGGGGAATTGATCCGAGTATCTTTAGCCAAGGCTGAAAATGTCGTTTGTTTTGACGTTGAAAATACAGGAGTTCACATACCGGAGGATGCGCTTTCTCATTTGTTTGAAGCGTTTTACCGCACTGATACTTCCCGCAATCGCAATACTGGCGGAACAGGTTTGGGCCTTTATATTGTTCGTAAAATCATGGAAATGCACCATGCGGAGTACGGCATTAAAAACACGAAAAGCGGCGTTCTATTCTGGAGTAAACTGCCTATCAAACAATCGGTATTCAACTCCATCTAAAATCCATATTCTATGCAAACTCAATCCAAATCTATTTGTTATATTATAGCCGTCCCTAAAAGGGGCGGCTATAATTCTTGAAAGCGAGGTTTTATCAATGAAAAGCAGAAAATTTCTGGCGGTAAGCCTATGTGGGGCCTTGTGTTTAAGCCTTGCGGGTTTTACCTATGCCAGCGCACAGGCCGCCGATACGCCTAAGACATCGGCGGAAGAAACAGCGCAAACGTCAAGCACCGACATCTTTTTCAATGATGCCAATGGCATTAGCACCGATGGCGAAAACTGGGTGACCGAAGCGGACTATGAGAAAAATAACCCTGCACCGGATGTTGAATGGTGGACGGCAGAGGAATATGAAAAGTGGATCGCTACCCAAAAAGAAGAACTGGAGGCGCTGATCGGCACAGGCAACGGTTGGTATGACGGTCAAGGTGTCTATCACGAATGGACACAGAAAAGCGTAGATGCCATCATTACCGAATATCAGAAAACGCTCGAAAGTATCAAAAGCGGAACCTTATATTCTAAAGACAACGGCGAAGGCGATACCTACTCCATGATCCCGCCCACTGAGGATGTGGTTTCTGAATATGGAGTTGATGTTGCAAAGGAAAATGGCGAGTCCGTTCACATTGGCAATTATGCTTCTAACGAGGAACTGGATAAAGCCCTTAATGATGCGGTTGACAACGGACAACTCACACAGGCTGAGGCTAACGCAGCCCTTCAACAGTAAACAGACTTGTACCTGCCGCACGACGGCAAAAGAAAAAAAGCCGTCGTACAGCAGATACATTTTCATGCGCCCATGAAGCGGCGGCTCATTTTTCAGAGCCGCCGCTTCTCTTTGGATAAACGATAGAGGACACGGCGGCCCATAGGAGGATGCCGCCGTGTCCATTTCACTTTTCTATAACTTCTTTAATTTCCACCAGCTAAAAAAAGCGTAGCTCCCCCTCCGGGACAGTCCGGCTATGAAGGTACAATATACCAGTACAATTATGATAATGTAATTTCATGCGTCCGCATAGCGTCATGCTGTGTGGGCGCATTTCTTTTGCTTCGCCTCGGGCCAAGTTGGCCCGAAGTCCAGCCACGGTGCCGCTCCCCACCGCCTTCCGTTTCGGTCACTCGTCAACACCCAACACCGAAACGGAGGTACACAATGAAAGAAATCAATTTGCGGGATTTTTACCCGTGGTATAAAGAGGATGTCATTATCGAAGTCACCGAAGAAGTTGCGGAAGAATTGCTGGCAGGTCAGCGGTACATAAAGGCCAGCCGCCGCCGTGTCTACCGCAACAAGGCGCATTACTCGCTGGACGCTGAGGACGGTATCGAGTATTCCGCCTGCTTCTCCAATCCCTCCCCACAGGAGCTGATCGAGCGCATGGAGCGGTTTGAACAACTCTGCCACGCCCTGAATAGCTTGCCGGACGCACAGGGCCAGCGGGTGTTTGAGCACTATCTTCTGGGCCACTCGGTCAAGGCGATTGCCGCCGCCGAGGGCGTGACGGAACAGGCCATTACCGCCGCTATCCGCCGGGGCTTGGAGAACATGAAAAAATACTTGAAAAATGTTCTGTGAGCCTGTTGTTTTTGATCTTTCAACTGACACGGTTAATGAGAGGAAGATTATTCCCTCCCACAACTGAATAGCGGGCAACTTGGAGTACCCAGCAGGGAGCCGGGCGGCAGGTACGCAAAGACTTTTCCGTGAGGGAAACGAGCGATAACTACCCATGCCGCAGGTGGGGACGAGCTATCCCCACGGCCACGATCTGCAAAGGGCCGCAAGGGATAAGCTGGCAGCTTATCCGCTCCAACTTGCCGCACAATCCGGCGGGAGTGCTGGCGGAAAATTATCGTTGTCTTGTGACAGGCCGAACATACAGGGCCAGCACTCCCAGCTTTCTATGAAAGGGGCAAATAAAACTATGGGTGAAGAATGGAGCAACAACGCTTGCCGTGGCTATGTCATCAAAGCGATGGAAAACTGCGGCTTCCATGCAAAGGAAATCCAACAGGTATTGACCGAGCTCTATGAGGTCTTTGACTTCTGCGCTGTGGAAGAAGCGGCGGATTATTTTGAAAACTGGCAGTCCTGACCTCGGGCCAACTTGGCCCGAAGCGTGGAGAAACACAAAAGGACGGCACCGTTCTCTTGGTGCCGTCCTTTTGTGTTTCCCCACCGAGACAATGCGGGAAATATGCTGGCAGTCAACCCACTTTGAAAAGGAGGCTTCTATGGTGCAATCCGTTACTTATCAGAGCGAAACCAAGACCGTCCCTTTTCAGGGGAAAACCATTGTGCTGGAGAGTCTTACGCCGGTACTTTCCCCCAAGGAAAAGGAGAAACGGAAAAAAGAGATTGAACGCTGTTTGTATGAGGTATTCAGCAAATACCGGGTGGCCGGGGACAAACGGCACTAACGCTCCACAACATTGTCGGCCGGGGCTATCAATGGTATAATATACTTGTAGGTTGGTAGCTCCATTCCCACAGGAAAGGAGCCCAACATGAATATTAGAGAAGATGTAATTTATGCAAGACAGTCGGTAGACCGCAAGGACAGTATCAGCATTGAGAGCCAGATTGATTTCTGCAAGTATGAGTTGAAGGGAGGCAGTTGCCGGGTTTTCAAGGACAAGGGCTATTCGGGAAAGAACACCGACAGGCCCGAGTTTCAAAAGCTCCTTGGCGAGATCCGCAAGGGCAAGGTTCGCCGGGTAGTCGTTTACAAGCTGGATAGAATAAGCCGCTCCATTCTGGACTTCGCAAATATGATGGAGCTGTTTCAGGAATACGATGTGGAGTTTGTTTCCTCCACGGAGAAGTTTGACACCTCGACCCCAATGGGCAGGGCCATGCTAAATATCTGTATCGTATTCGCCCAGCTTGAACGGGAGACAATTCAGAAGCGTGTCACAGACGCTTACTACTCCCGGTGCCTGAAAGGCTTTCACATGAGCGGTCAAGCCCCCTATGGCTTTGGATTGGAGCCTACGGTGGTAGAGGGTATCCGCACAAAGATGATGGCGGCTGACCCCGTGGCCGCAAACCATGTGCGGCTGATGTTTGAAATGTATGCCGAGCCGGAAACCTCCTTTGGAGACATTACCCGATATTTTGAGGAACAGGGTATCAAGATTTATGGGAAGTCATTGACACGCCCCTTCTTGTCCCAGCTACTCCGAAACCCGGTCTATGCACAGGCCGATTTGGAAATGTACGAGTTCTTCAAAAGTCAGGGTGCGGTGGTAGTCAATGACGCCGCCGACTT
The DNA here is from genome assembly GCF_041925195.1 of Flintibacter porci. Classification (NCBI taxonomy): domain Bacteria; kingdom Bacillati; phylum Bacillota; class Clostridia; order Eubacteriales; genus Flintibacter; species Flintibacter porci. The sequence goes on along the minus strand of NZ_JBHEVB010000019.1, from coordinate 25,826 downwards.
TGCCGGGACAAATGGCTGCTATCTCTATCAGGGCCGGGATGTGAAGGAGGACAAGGACAAAAGCCTGAAAGACCAGATACTTGTGATTGCTCCCCATGAGGGCTTTGTACCCTCCGACATTTGGTTACGGTGCCGCAAGAAGCTGATGACAAACATCACCTTCCAGAACGGACGCAAGGCCCGGAACACTTGGCTGGCCGGGAAAATCAAATGCGGGAAATGCGGGTACGCTCTCAAAACGACCCACAACCCCTCCGGCTATGAATACCTGCGCTGTTCCAAACGGGCCGACCACAAGGGCTGTCCGGGGTGCGGTACGCTCCGCAAGAATGAATTTGAACAGTTCATTTTCACAGCAATGGGAGAAAAGTTCCGGGAGTTCAAGCTACTCCGGGGCGGCGAAGAAAAGGCCAACCCGAAGATCACCGCCTATCAGGTGGAGCTTGCACAGGTTGAAGCCGAGATTGAAAAACTGCTTGATACGCTGACCGGGGCCAACGCCACCTTGCTTGCCTACGCCAACAAGAAAATCGAGGACTTGGACAACCGCCGCAAAACACTGTCCAAGGCGATTGCAGACCTGTCCGTTGAAACGCTGTCCTCCCAGCAGATTGAATTGCTGTCCGGGTATCTGGACGATTGGGAGAACATCAGCTTTGAGGACAAAAGGAAAGCCGCTGACGGCCTGATTTCATCAATCAGCGCAACCAGCGACTATGTAAAAATAGAGTGGAAAATATGACCTATTTTCCACTCCGTCAAACCACTTGTTTCTTTATACCGCTTGTAGCCCCTTGTAAACCGTTGCTTGTTGTTCTTTAGAAGACAAGGCTTCATACGCGGATTCCGCTTTAGTAATGTCTTCTTCACTATCAATTGTCACAGTTTCAAGTCCTTGGATTAAATTACTTACATCTTTAATTCGGTTATAAGTTTCTCGCGCATCTAACAGCTTCTGATGGTTTCTAACATGCATCTTGTCCCATCTGCTTAGTGAATCATACGCTTGTTCTGCATCAATAATTGAATCTTCAGTATCAAGGGTTACTGTGTCGATATTAGAGATTAAATCATTTACTATTATTACATTTTCACTTGCCCTACATCCAACGCTCGCAGTTATTAGCAAAAAGCAAAAAGCAACCAGAATGAGATATCTACCTTTTTTCAAAAACTTCACTCCTTGGTATATCCATGATTTTGGGATATAAAGTCAGGTATTGATATTACCCACACTGAGTTGCTTGCTCCAGGAAAATAGAAATTCATTGCTTACACTCTCTTATCCTGTGGCACCTCTAGGCTGTTGATAAAGAAACTTACATGGAAACCATTATAAACTGAGTGGTGAACTTCGCAATTTGTGAATGTTGTCATTTTGATGAAGGAGATGTAAAACAACGGATAATTCTAATCAAAAAGAATTATGGTAGAGAGTGACCTATAACAGCATTAAATACAATCATCTTAGACTTAACTCAATCCAGTTGTACCAAGGGTGCAGACCGTCAACAAAAAGTTTTTATTCTTAAAGCTGAGTATAAAATTTATATCTCAACTTCGATAATACATAATCTCTCATAATATTTCCACAGGATGGTGATTAGATAATAAACCTGATTTTTGGGCGGAAATCAAATAGGCAAACCCCTCCTCTGTCATGTCCTCCCGAATTCGCTCTTTAAATTTTCGGTATGATGCGCCTATGCCAATCAAACCCGCCATACCTACAGCGGCACCCACAGCTATATTAGGAATTTTTGCAAGTGCATATTGCTGTGCCCACTGGGCTAACCCAGCCATTCCGCCTCCAGTGGAAATAAACGAGATTATACTGCCTAAAACAAAATTGACTTTTTCAGCTTTATACAATTTTTCTGATTCAGATAAGACTTTTTCCCAAGTTATTCTAAAAGCTGATATATGATTTTTCAGCATTATATCATTTTCACATTCAGCAACGCCGCGTTCAAATTCTAGCAACTTAAATTGCAGAGATAATAGTTCATCTCTATGAATTTCTTTGAAATCTAATAAAGTCTCAAAACTAACATCATTGGCCGGAATTGGTAGACATTTTTCTAACATTAGGCAGATTGCGGCATTATCATCTTTTCGAGTATAAGTTTGCGGATAAATACTATTCAACTTTGATTTCCGGTCTGTTCCGATTACTATGTTGTGATCATCGTATTTGATCGCAAACTCAGCTAAAAGGCGCATATATTGTGTTGCAAATTCTTCTGTTGTTTCGATATAACCATCCCCCTCTGTGCGTATCAGTCCGCCTTCTGTTAACATACGCCTCACTTCAGGAGGGATCTTTTCATAATAGATTAATGCTGAAAGGCTAGGATCATATAATTGAACGAGATTTGCTTGTTCGGCGTGCTTCCAATATCTCCTATTGATATTTGAGGAATGTAAGAAGTACCTCTTGACCATATTTGAAAATTCAGCGGGCTTCCCAAGGGTGAAAATATCTTTAGGATATATAGCCCTGTACTGTCCTCTTTCCTGCAAATATAGGATCTCGGGAGAAAAACGATTATAATCTCTGTTCGGCACGATAGAGCACACTTCATCCCAATATAAGGCAGCACACCTAAGCCAAGCGCTATCTTTTATATCGATTGTGGGATAGTACAATATTGACTGTAACATTCTTTTTTCACCCAACCTTCATAAGCAACATTGTTACTGCTAAAGTATCCCAATGTATTTCACCTAGTTTTCACCTCATATGCAAAGAGGTGGAGATCAGAAATCTATTTTATTATTTATTAAAGTGTATCACATTATGACAAATTATGCCACTCAAATCAACCTAGAGATGGCGTTTTCATATACAAAAATCTGAATGGAGACGATACTTCTACAAGCCAGATGTAATTCCAACTTTTTCTATTTTGCGGAGAAGACGGTTCTACATTGGCTGACGATAGCAAAATCCACAATATTGACAATGCAGGCAATCCTCTCACGCCGGGAAACCTAGAGTTGGTTAAAATACTAATAGATAATCTCGATGTACGAAGTCAGTTCATAAAACTCATATTATTACGCTGCTGAATTACACAACAAATCGTGAACTATCATCTTATCAGATGATTGGCTTTGCCGACAAGTCCAGGCTGTCTGTATCCTAAGTCCTGAATGATATGAGATAAAAAATACCTCCCTCTGAAACTTCAGGTTTTCAGAGGGAGGTATTTATGTCATGCTCTGCTTCCAGTGGTTAAGTTTGGGCAGCTGAGCTTCAAAGTAGGCCCTGACCTGCTCCGGGGGCCAAGCCTCATTGGACATATGACTTTCCAGAAAATTCAGCAGCTCCTCAAGGCTCGTGTAGACGAATTTTCCGTCGGCATAGCACCACTTGCAGTACTCCTCGTTGAAGGCACCGTTCGGCTCCCGGCTGATATTAGCGTCCTCCATGGGCATACCGCAGCACTGGCAGATCAGCTGCCTGGGGGAACCCAACAGGGTGTTGATAGAGACATCAAACAGCCTGGAGAGCAGTTTCAAGGTTTCTGTGTTGGGCACTGTTTCACCGGTCTCCCAGCGGGAAACCGCCTGTCGGGTCACATGCACTTGTTCCGCCAGTTGTTCCTGGGAAAGTCCACGCTTGGTGCGCAGTTCCAGAAGGATTTCTTTGGTATCCATGTTGATCACCACCTTGCCTGGATTGTACCACAGCGGGAGCAAAAAGCAAAGCAACTGGCTGTTGCCCCAATTCTGCTTCATGCACACATCAGGCATATCAGTTTTTAATATGCCTATACAAAGAATAGCGCCCGCTGAACATCCACAGATTTCAGCGGGCGCTACTGACTTTTTAGTTGTCCTGTTCGGGGTATTTGCCATAGGCGTTTTTCCAATATTCAGCCGCTTTCATGAAAGCAGCATAATCATGGGCGCGGATGTACTCCAGCGCCTGCTTGTACTTCCCGTATTTATAGCCGTGGTGGTTGAGAAATGATTGAATGATTTCGCAGGACTCGTACTCCCTGCAGTCCCCACAAGTGATGTGCCCTTTGGTCAAGCAGCACTTCTTCGTTTTACATTTGGCCCGGCTCAAATCCCGAGAACCGTCCAGATACCCCTGTTTGCAACCCTTGCAGGTCTTCTCAAATTCACGGCAAGTCTTACAGTACGCGCCACAGCAACCGATTTCCTCTGTACCATTCATAGGGAGGAGTTCCCTTCAGAGCGATAGCTCTTCAGAAAATCGCTGATGCATTCTTCGACGGCATAAAGGGACTGTTCATCACCGTATTTGATGTTGATACATCGCTTTCCCTTTTTGCAGGTGGGCAGACGCTCTGCCAAGCGGTTCAGAAATTCCTCGTCGGAAAAATGGATAGAGAAATGGGCCTTCGCAGCAGAGATTGCTACATATCCCTCGTACATCTTCTTTCCCAGCAGCCACATGGGCATGGAAAAGGAGATTTTAGGAGTCAACTGCGGGTATTCCGCACGCATAAAGTCAATAAACGCACTGACATACCGCCGCTGCTCTTCGTTCAGCGACGCCACATACTCGGAAACAGATGCTGCGCCCATATCGTACCTCCAACTGCCTATTGGGACTGCTGACGGTCCCACTCTTTTTTCAGGATGGCATACTGCACCGTGTTTTCATACCTGGGGGTTCCGTCGGGATCGTTCACGAAGGAGATAAATTCCAGGAACACGCCCTCCCGGCGCATGCCCAGCTTTTCGCACAGGTGCTGGCTGGCAAGGTTATAGTCCTCGGTATAGGCGTAGATGCGCCTTGCGCCCTTTTGGGAAAAGAGATAGTCGAAGAAGGCATACCCCTTGCCTTGGTAGGCCCCGTTCAGCATCCAGCAGGGGCTGAAAGTGTCGCGCACGGCGTCCTCGCCTGCGTGAGGCTCGCCCGCCTCCGGATAGGCGTCGATCTCTCCGATGACCTTGCCGCCATCCTTCAGGGTGATGGCAAAATAGTATTCCGTTTCACCGAGACGCTTTTTCATCTCCGCCCTGGCCTCGTCCAGGGAGTGCAGCTTCATGCAGGCAAAGCAGTTGACCGCGAGCTCTTTCAGATACTCATAGACATCCGCCGCGTCACCTTCTAAAAAGGGGCGCAGGATCAGCCGTTTTGTCTCGATCACCATATTTCGGCACCTCAAGAAAAGTAAAAATGGATAATGAAATCTAATAGAATAGTTTTGTTGTAAAAGTTAAGAAAAATCCGCCAAAATCACAAGATTTTGACGGATTTTGGTCCGAGTGGGGAGACTCGAACTCCCGGCATCTTGCTCCCAAAGCAAGCGCGCTACCAACTGCGCTACACCCGGTTATGAAATTTTCCAATTGTGGTCAAACATGTGGTCAACGCCGATTTTTGACCAGTTACCGGCGATGGGGAAAGTGCTGTCAGCCCAAGTGTCCCAAGGTTTTCCGGGTCTTCCGAGGACTGTGGCTCGAACCCGAGCCTCACGTTCCCAAAGCAAGCGCGCTACCAACTGCGCTACACCCGGATATGAAGTTGTGAGGCGGTCCGGTCGTATTCTCCTAAACTGCGCCATACTTTCACATATGGAATTGGAAAATAGTATGGGTATCCAAACTTCCTCCGCTGTACTGGATTGGTCCATGTGTTGGTATATGCAAGACTGGATATTTATAAGCATACCCTTGTCAAGCCCAGGAAAATATCCCCTGGCCAAGCCAGAGGATATTTTCCTGCAATTCGAGCCCTATTCTTGCCGCAGGCGCTCTACCACAGAATAGCGTTGGGCAGCGCGACAGCTCAAAACCGGGATGAGGATGCCCAGCATCCCGAACAGGGGTAGCACTACAGCGATGGGCCAGATGGTAAAGCGATAGGTGAAAAACCAGATCAACCGGTTGAGGGCAGGACCCACAAACGGCGCAGTGACTACAATCAGTGCCAGCGCCAGAAGTGCTGCGCCCACAGTATAGAAGAGTCCCTCCAAGGCCAGCATAGTCCGCAGCTGACGGGCTGTCATACCGATAGACTGGAGCACTGCCAGTTCCCGGCGGCGGGCAGTGATGCCGGTGAGAATCGCGTTAAAGAAGTTCAGTACCCCCACCAGACCAACGATGAAGCTCAGAGCTCCGCCCAGCAGAAGGAACATGCTCCGGGTGCTCTCAAATTCCCCGGCATAAGTAGCTTTGCTCTCGTAGTCAAACTGGGGATTTACGTTCTCCGTGTAGTCCGCTAGGAAGGATTCCATGGCAGCGTTGGCATCATCTGTGGTGTCGAAGGCGTAGTACATGACGGAGTTGGTTTCCGTATCCCGAATAAATGTTTCCGATCCCATTATGAATTCATCGGCACCATAATAGCGGTAGGAGAGGGCAGAGGGTACGGTCACCAGAGCTGCTACAGTGTAGTCCGCGTCTCGGTACTTGATGGCCCGCTCAGTGTAGGCCCAATCCTGGCCCACACCGGCAGTAAAAACTGGGTGCTCGATGTTAAATAAAAAGATTCCATCCTTTTTCAGTGTCTGATGAACTTTTCCAAAAATGGAGTCCAGGTCCTCAAGATAGTGCAAGGCCAGATTGGAGACCACGCAGTCCCATGCAGCCTTCGGATACTCATATTCCTCGATCCCGCACACCTGATAGAGAATACCTTCTCCACTGTTTCGCCGCCTGGCCTCCTCAATCATTTTCTGGCTTAAATCAATGCCCAGTACCTGCCGGGCGCCCTGCTCCACGGCGAACTTGCAGTGCCACCCATAGCCGCAGCCCAGGTCCAGTACGGACTTTCCCTCCAGCGGCGGAAAAAGGGGCTTGAGCTGATGCCACTCTCCCGCCGCGGAAAGCCCTTCCCGGCTGCGGGACATCTGCGCGTATTGCTGGAAAAAAGCTTCATTTTCATATTCATTTCTCATGGCATATTCCTCCTGCGTGTGGCCCTCCTCTGAGGGTAAAGAGAAAAAATATCCCCGTCCCGATCATAGCTTTACCGCCCAGGTGTAGCCGATGCCGTACACGGTTTTCAGATATTCTGGTTTGGAGGGATTGGCCTCCAGTTTGCTTCGCAGCCGTTTTACCGTGACGGACAGAGCATTTTCCTCTACAAATTCCGCGCCATCCGTCCATACACGGTCCACCAGTGTAGCCCGGGACACAGCATGTCCCCGGTTCTCCACCAGCACCCGCAGCAGCTTCTGCTCGGTTTTGGAGAGCTCCATGAACCTGCCGTCCCGGCGAAAGTCCATCCGTTCAAAGTCAAAGGTAAAGGGACCCACGGATAGGGGAGGGGAGACCTTAGGGGAACTTCGACGAAGCTGGGCGTTCACCCTGGCCCGCAGTACCGCCAGAGAGAAGGGCTTGGTGATATAGTCGTCCGCTCCGGCCTCCAGACCGGTGACCTCATCCAGCTCCAAATCATTGGCGGTGAGCAGGATCACTGGAGTGGCGTCGCCCTCTGCCCGCACCTGACGCAGCAGATCCAGACCACTGCCGTCGGGGAGATTTACATCCAGAATCAGCAGGTCAAACCGTTCGTTTAATAGCGCTTCCCGGGCCTTGGCCAGAGTAGAGCGGCAGGTGACGGATGTCTCCGACCCTGTCAGAGCCATGGCAATTCCCCGGCCTAGGGTCTCATCGTCCTCCAAAAGAAAAATCTGGTTCATGTTCGGTCCTCTTCGTTTGGTGTTTCCAGTCAGAGTGAGAGAGTTTTGTGGTTTTCCATTATATCACAAGTTCCGGCCTTTGGAATATGGGGATCGGTTGCCGGCCATAAAGAGCTATGCTATGATAGTGGTTACTTACCGCGGCCAACCGAACCGGATTTGACGAACAGAATGGAGAACAACATGAAAGAAGTAGATCCCAAAAGCACCTCCCGGGCACTGGCCTTTGAACTTTGGATGAAGGCTCCCATGCCAATGGTCACCCTGATGAAGACGCTGGACGTGACGCCGCTCGTGCGTATGAGCCGGAAACGGGGCTATAAATTCAATATGCTCCTTTGCTGGTGCATTGGAAAGGCGGCGGAGCGGACAGAGGACTTCTACCTGCTGCCGGTGGGGGAGAAGCTCATTCAGTATGACCGGCTGGCTATCAATACGGTGGTGACCACCCGGAACGGCGGCATCGCCACCTGTGACATTCCCGTTTCTTCCGACTTGGAGCAGTTCAATCAGGACTACCTAAAGCTCACCGCACAGGTCCACGAGAGCGGGGAGAGCTATGAGCTGGGCGAGGACTATATGGTCATCGGGACCTCGGCTCTGGCAAGATATGAGATCGACGGCGCGGTGAATATCTATGCCGGCTGCTACAACAACCCTTTCCTGATCTGGGGCAAGTACCGGAAAAAGTGGATCCGTGCTACTTTGCCGGTGTCCTTCCAGTTCCATCACACCCAAATGGACGGAATCCCGGCCGCGGAATTTTTAGAGCGGCTGCAGCAGAAAATCCGGAAAATTTAAAAGTTCCCATTGACTTTGACGTTCCGTCAACTGATACAGTTATCCCCAGGGAGGGATGCTTATGGAATATTCCATTCAAGAACTGTCGCGCCTGTCCGGGGTGACCACCCGCACCCTGCGCTGGTACGACCAGATCGGGCTGCTGAAGCCCAGCCGGGTGGCGGAGAGCGGCTACCGCTACTACGGCAGGGCAGAGGTGGACCGACTGCAGGATATTCTTTATTACCGGGCCCTCGGGGTGGAGCTGGCCCAAATCAAGGAATGTCTGGACGACCCCTCCTTTGACCGTCTGGCTGCCCTGCGAAACCACCTGGCCGCACTGGAGACGGAGTAGAAGCGGCTGAAACAGCTTATCCAATCGGTAAAAGATACCATTGGAGTGGAAGAAAGGAAGGAATTTATGAGCGATGAGCAGAAATTTGAGGCGTTCAAGCAGCGCGCTGTGGCCCATAACGAGGAGGCGTACGGAGCGGAGATTCGTGCCAAATACGGCGACAAAGAGGTGGATGAGGCCAACGCTGCGGTGATGAATCTGACCCAGGAGCAGTATCGGGAGTGGAAGGACCTGGGGCAAGAGATTCAGGAGCGGCTGGAGGCAGCTGTTGAGGGAAACATGTCCCCGGAAAGTGAGGAGGGCAAGGAACTCTGCGTCCTCCACCGCCGGTGGCTCACTATTACCGGGAACCGGTATGACCCGGCCAGACACCGGGGAATCGCGGAGCTGTATGTGATGGATGAGAGATTTACCGCCTATTATGACAAACAGGTGCCCGGCTGTGCCCGTTTTCTGCGGGACGCCGTCATCCATTGGGCGAAGTAAGCATTGATGCAGCCCCGGCCTGCATCCGGTGAGCGGCCCATAGAAAAAACCTCCCATGCTGTGTTTATCCAGAGGACAACACAGCATGGGAGGTTTTATGTTTGCCGCTGACACAGGAGCGCCGAATAGCTTTGTCATTCCTCATGTCTTTTGTCTCTGGGCCGCGCACAGGACTCGATGATATCGGCAATCATCTCCACCTCGTCCGCGCAGTCCTGCCGCAGCCACTCTTTGACAATTGCGATGATACCCTCCACATAGTAGGCCATGTAGTAGGGACGATGGGAGGCAGGAATGTCAAAGCGCTCCAGAATAGGGCCGAGGATACGCTGCTTTAGTTCCCCATATCGTGTATGAGCCTGCATGCTGCCTGGGTTCCGGAAGGCTGCCCGATAGACTTTTTTGTTGTCGCGGATAAAGCGGAGATAGGGGAGAAGATATTCCCGGGTGACCAGTACCAGATCTTCCCGCTCTCGGCTGCCCATATTTCCAAGGACTTCCTCTTCCTGCTGGGGAAAGTAGGAGAGAAAGCGCTGGTTGATCATCTCCAAGGCTTCATTCACCAGGTCAGAGATCGTTTCGTAGTGCAGGTAAAAGGTGGACCGGTTTACGCCGACCTGGCGGCAGATCTCTTTCACCGTGATATATTCCAGGTCCTTTTCCTCCAGCAGAGCCAGGAGGGCCTCGTCCATCCGCAGGGCGGTATTAAAATATTTACTTTCAGACTTGTTCATTTGCCGCCCTCCTCACGGGTTACTCCGCCGATTCGCTGATTTCCCGGGCCAACTGCATGATCTCAAAGGCATACTTTTCCTTACCGGTGCGGAGAAGCTTTTTGTAGACAGGGTAGTTCAGGCCTACACCGACAATGCCCAGAATACCCAAAAGAATCCCGCCGCCTGTCATCAAGATGCTGCCGTCTCCGATCACTTGCATGGAAAGGCACATTCCCAGCCCAAGGACCAGCGCCATCCCAATGCCAAATCCATAGGCAAAGAGAGTTGCCGAGCGCTTTGCCTTCCAATCCAGTTTTCTCAGAGCAACGACCTTGGAGGTGTCCTTAGGGGCATATTCGTTGGCGATGGCCTCCGCAAAAATTTTATCTGTGTTCATAGTGATGTTCTCCTCTCATAACTTCATTCTCTGCAGCTGCTGATATGATCATAGAGGATGGAACAAGAAAAGAGAACGACACGGTTTGAATTTCATGATGATTTCAGAAGTTGCGTTATTATGAAAGAGCCGCAATCTGATACTCATTGTATCAAAATTACGGCTCTTATCATAGTCAAAGATTACATTTGAAATACGCTTTAATACGCTTTGCTTTATTTCTTTTCCACCGGGATCCAGATCTCACAGTAGTAATCCTGATCCTGGGTACCGTTCTCAAACTTGCTGGCGTCGCTGTAAAGCTCCACATTGATGCCCGCGGTAATCTTGTAATCGGGGTTCGTGGGCAGCCACTGGGAGAAAATCTGCTGGTTCAGGCCCTGAAGTGCCTGGGGCATACGGCCGGTACAGGGAAACACCGCCCAGGTGTGGGCCGGGATGGTGCGGGTGATGAAACCGTCAGGAACTTCCTTGGCGGGATCATAGTTGTCGGCGATGAGATATTCAAACTCGTTGCCGCCCATGCTCTCGTCCAGGTTAATGCCGTACATGCCGCACACCACCTTGCCGCCGCCTGTGCCGAAATGCTCCGCCCAGAACTCGGGAACCTGTGCGGCAGCGTCTTCATACTTGAAAGTCTTTGCCCGGCAGAGCACGGTGAACGCCTCTTTTTTCATGATCTTGCAATCCATATTTTGACCACCTTCCAATGTCACTTTGATCCGAAGCGGAGCAAAGGAACGGACCGCGCCTCTGCTTTTTCGCAGTGCGACAGGTGTGAGACCATGGAAACGGGCAAAAGCCTTGGTGAAGCTGTCCGGCGAGTCGTAGCCGAACTCCAGCGCAATATCGATGATTTTCCGGTCCGTCGTGAGGACCTCCAGCCCGGCGGCGGAGAGCCGGCGCTGGCGGATGTAGTCGCCCACCGTCATACCGCAAAGCATGGCAAAGCCCTTCTGAAAGTAAAAGGGAGACAGGGCCGCCTGCTGTGCGATCTCCCGGATGGTCAGCTCCTCCCGGAGATGTTCTTCGATATACTGGATTGCCTGATGAATGCTTGTTACCCAATTCATAGGTCACACCGTCCTTCTGAAACCAGCATACCGGAAATCTGTGCCCTCTGCCCGATTTTCTGTGCTCATATTTGTCCGGTGGCTTTTAAGAATCGCGGAGGTCAAATATTTATACTTTTTTCCGCGTCATAAAAATACCGACAAGTGCCGCGAGCAACACAATGGGAGCCAGCCTGACAAACAGCCATTCAAATGCATGAAAAACCGTGCCGACAACGGCGATTTCTGGGTCACGAAAGTCCCAACTCAAGTAAGGGCTATTGACTACGACCAAGGCCGCTGAAATGACCACGATAACCGCGCATAATGCGATTAACGACCAATGAAGGAACGCTCTTCGCATTGCCGCTCTTCGTGCAAACTGTAAATTGATGATCTCCAGTTTTTCGGAGAGCACCTTGACTGTATCCGCATCTGCCTCTGCCACGTTCTCTCCCAACAGCGTGCTCACAGGTGTCTCCAGGGCTTCCGACAGGGCGATGAGCAGATCCGAATCTGGGACAGACAGTCCCTGCTCCCATTTGGAGACCGTTTGCCGCACCACATTCAGTTTTACGGCAAAATCCTGTTGGGAAAGTCCTTTTGATTTCCGGATTGTTTTTATATTTTCGCTTAACATGAGGGATAAGGTAAGCCTCCAAACCCAGTCCTTGGGCCAGAGTAATATCCTTCTGCCGGTTCCGGTGGGGGACAAAGGAATCCCCGTCGTCGAAGCCCTCGTAGTGGGGGCAGGGGTACTCCGGGCACTGCCAGCAAAACGGAACGCCGCCGTGCTCCAGAGAACAGCGGGCTATCGTGCAGCTCTGGTTGCCTGCTCCGCCGCCGCAGCCGGGACAGTAGCCGCCCAAATGCATGGAGCACAGGGCACAGTTGAGACCACACAGAGAGAAACGGGTTTCTGTACGGGTAAAGCCTTTCATAGTGCCCTCCTGATTGGGTGCCGGATGACGGTTTTCAGCCGCTCCGGTTTGCACCGCCGCACATCGCTTAAATAGATTTCGTGGTGGAACCGACCTTCCACAAAGTCCGCCTCGTATCCCTGCGCCTTGGCGTATTCCTTCATGGCGGTCACCGTGGCGGGCTCGTCGTCGTAGGGACCGATGTGCATGCACTGGACGCACAGCCCTTCCTCCCAAGAAAAGAATTCTACCTTGGAGAAGTCCTGCTGTTTCTTTTCTGTGGCCTCTCGGATGGCCCAGTCAAAGACCTCTTTCGTTACAAACTCCGGCAGGCGGATGAGGGAGATCCACTGGAAATCTTCCTTACGGGTATAGTCCACCCCATGAACGCCCTCCTGCCACCACAGGCCTTCCAGAGGCGGCACCACATAGTCAAAGTAGCCTTCCAGCTGGTGTTTGCCCAGCTTGCTCATTTTAATGGTGAAAGCCACGGCGTAGAGCATCCCCAGAGCCTGCTTGTAAGCGCCATTCTCCGCATTGGGATCACCATGGCCCCGTACAGCCAGAAAATTCATGGCAGGCACGGTGATGATGCCCGGCGTTTTGGGCGGCAGATAGAATTCCTTATACTCTTTCTTGTAGTCAAAAGCCATGGTCATTTCCTCCCCGTCTTTTGTGGCTTACTTTTCAACGCCTCGCAGGTTATGCGGGTCAGCTCTGTCATAAGCTTCCGGTTCTCTACATCTTCCACCAGAAAGGAGTCCTTGGCCCCCTCGTAGGGCGGAGCCTTGGGCAGGTCAGGGAACGCCGCTTCACCTTGCGGGGTGACCTTTACAAAAAACTGATCGTCGCAGATGACGGCAAAGAACACATCGTCGCAGTAGAGGCCATATTCGCCGAACATCTTCCGGCTGCGGATGGCGCCAGCCTCCCGCAGCTGCTCGGCCACATAGTCTACAAAGTCCTGATGAGACGCCATATCAATCCCTCCTGTAACGATTGGCCAGAGTTTTGGTCAAATTTTCGAGCTGTTCTCGTAATTCCTGTGGTTCCAGCAGCTCCGCTTTATACCCAAAGGTCAAAACCCAGCTGAGCACGCTGTCCGCATCGGGAAAGCCTCCGGTAAAGCGCAGTTTGCCGTCCGGCTCCACGGTAAATCGGTCCGCGCCGTACTCCTCCACCAGCCGCCAGCGGCAGGTGGAGTCAAAAAGAACAGTGACCTGATATTTGACTGGAAAGACCTGCTCCGGCTCCAGGTTGGGCAGAGGTGCGCAGCGAGGGGAAAAAGGCTCGCTGGTGGAGAGCTCCGTCATGCGGTTAAGTTTAAAAAGGCGGTAATCCTTCCGCATCCGGCACCAGCCCCACACATACCAAGTGGACCAGTGGAATACCAGGTAGCAGGGCTCGACGGTGCGCACTGACTCCTCCTTGGGGGAAAAATAGGTAAAACAAATGGTGCGGTGCTGCTCAATGGCTCCCTGGATGAGCTCAATTTTCGGCGGCAGGCTGGTTTTGTACCAGGAGGAGAGGTCAATAAGCATGTGGGCGCCGCCGGGTACCAATCCACCTGTCCCGGCGGACAGCTTCTCCATCAACTGGGTATAGCGTCGGGTGCCGCTGACGCTGTCAAGGCTGCGCAGTCCCGCCAGGATGGCCTGCATCTCCGGATCGGTGAGCACGGTGCGGTCCACCCGGTAGCCCTCCATGATGGAGATACCGCCGCCCGCTCCTTGAGCGGTAGAGATGGGAATGCCTGCCCGGCACAGAGACTCAATGTCCCGCTGGATGGTCCGGCGAGATACCTCGAATTGCTCCGCCAGCTCCGGGGCGGTGACTTTCTCTCTTTGAAGCAGGATGGACAAAATGCCGATGAGCCGCTCCATCTTCATAGGAGCCACCGCCTTTCTGATTTCTGCCTGTATTATAGCACAGGAACCGGACAACAGTCTGTCATGTTTCTTTTGCCTTGTTCTTTTCATCACTCTTGGGTACAATAAGGGCAACGGAGGAAATGGTTATGGGACAGGTTTTGCTATATCTCGCCATCAGCGTGGATGGATATCTTGCGGACGAACAGGGCGGCGTGGCTTGGTTGTCAGGCGACGGCAGTGAGCCGGATGCCCCCGGCAGTTACCCGGCGTTTTTGGATACGGTGGACGCCATTGTTATGGGCTGGACCACCTATCACCAGCTCGTCACAGAGCTCTCCCCGGATAGCTGGCCCTATGAAGGTCGGCCCAGTTATGTGGTGACCCACCGGCAGAAAGAAGATCTGGAGAATATTTTCTTCTGGAATGGGGACTTGACTGCCTTGGTGGACAAGCTGAAAGAGTCACATGAGGGCAATGTCTGGATTTGCGGTGGCGCGTCGGTGGCTGGGCAGCTGTTGAAAGAGGGGTGCATCGATAAACTGTGGCTGTCCATCATCCCCACGGTACTGGGAAAAGGTGTGCGACTGTTTCCGGAGCTTCCTCGGGAACTGCCGCTGAAGCTGGTGGGGACGGAACATTGGAACGGAATCGTGGATCTGGTGTATGAAAAGCGGTGAATGCAGGTATGAAGCTCAAGAAAATCGAAACAGATAAAAAGCAGTATCTGGATCTGCTTCTGCTTGCGGATGAGCAGGAGGACATGATTGACCGCTATCTGGAGCGTGGAACCATGTATGTGTTGGAGGACGGCGGGGTCAAGGCTGAATGTGTGGTGACGGACGAGGGCAGCGGCATCCTGGAACTGAAAAATATTGCCGTAAGACCGGAAGTTCAGGGCAGAGGCTACGGAAAAGCCCTGGTGGACTTCCTCGCCCGAACCTACAAAGAGCAGTATACCGTGCTGCAGGTGGGCACCGGGGACAGTCCCTCCACCATCCCGTTTTATGAATCCTGCGGCTTTCGCAGGCACCACCTGGTCAAGAACTTTTTCACCGACCACTATGACCACCCCATCTACGAATGCGGGGTTCAGTTAGTGGATATGGTGTATCTGCAAAAAGAAATATAAAAAATGTGGAGTGTCTGTTAGTGCACTCCACATTTTTTCAATATACGGGATGCTTTACAGCTTCAGCCCTTCCACCCAAGCTTTCAGCTCCGCTTCATTCAGACGGCCATTGAGCATCCGGCCATCCACGATCTTGGCGCCAGGAGCGCTGGAGCGCAGCCCAGCGGCCGACTTGCCCAAACCGCTGCCGCCGGAGGTGGCAAAGAGGACGATGGTTTTCCCGGAGAAGTCATAGGCCTCCAGGAAGGTATTAAGGATGGTGGGAGCCACATACCACCACACAGGGAAGCCCAGGAAGATCACATCATGTCCAGCCACCGGAGCGTTGGTGTCGGCCAGAGCGGGGCGGGAGTGGGTATCCTTCATCTCCACGCTGGAGCGGGAACTCTTGTCCATCCAGTTCAGATCGGTGCTGGTGTAGGGGACGGCAGGTTTGATCTCATAGAGATCCCCGCCAACAGCATTTGCCAGAGCCTTTGCCGCCTTGGCAGTGGTGCCAGTGGCGGAAAAATAAGCAACCAATGCGTTCATACGAATAACCTCCTTACGCATCTTCTGGCTCCATTGTAAATCCAGCATCCAGAAATGTAAAATACTCATTTTCTATTTGCAGGTATTCTGTACAGGCATTTTTATCTTGCGGGAGCGAGACAGGAATGGTAGGATGAAGGAAGGAGGGATACCTATGGAACTTCGTGTTTTGAGATATTTCCTGGCGGTAGCCCGGGAGGAAAACATCACTAAGGCTGCAGCACTGCTCCATTTGACCCAGCCCACCCTGTCCCGGCAGTTAATGCAGCTGGAGGAGGAGTTGGGGGTGCAGCTCTTTCACCGCAGCCGTTACCACATTGTCCTGACCGACGAAGGGATGCTGCTGCGCCGCCGTGCCCAAGAGCTGGTGGACCTGGCGGATAAAACAGCCCGGGAATTTGCCGCTCGGGAGACAGAACTGATGGGGGAGATTGCCATCGGCGCGGGGGAGACCCGGAGCATGACCTTTCTTTCTCAGGCCATCCGTACTTTTCAGGAGCGCTATCCCAAGGTCACATTCCGCATTTTCAGCGCCAATGCCGACGATGTAAAGGAGCGGCTGGACATGGGACTGCTGGATATGGGACTGCTGACGGAGCCGGTGGATGTAGGAAAATATGCCTTCTGCCGGATGAAGGAGAAGGACCGCTGGGGCGTGTTGGTGCGGACAGATTCCCCCTTGGCTGAACTGGACGCGGTTACACCTCAGGATCTGGAATCGGTTCCTCTGTTGGTCAGTGGGCGGGAAAGCGTACAGCAGGAGCTGGCCAGTTGGTTTGGAGATCGTTGGGATCGTCTTCAGATTGCCGCCACCTTCAACCTCATCCTCAATGCCGCCAATATGGTGCGCTGCGGTGTAGGAGCGGCGCTGGGCTTTGATCTGAACCTGGCCTTTGATGATCTGCGCTTCCTGCCTCTTTCGCCTGCTATGGAAACAGGAACGGTGCTGGTCTGGAAGAAGGATCAGGCGCTGACGGCGGTGATTGAGGCCTTCCATGAACACATCAAAAATGTCCAAGAGGCATATCAGGAGAAAGAAAATAAGCATTAGACATAGAGGACAAACCGTTTTAGAATGTGGGTATCCGAAGAAGGACGCCCACATTTTTTATTTGGAGGCTTTGATATGACCATACAGGAGGCGAGCGAGCGCTATCATATCCCCATGCACATTCTGCGGGAATACGAGAGTTGGGGTTTGTGCGGCGCGGTGAAAAAGGTGATGGGCGATTGGCAGTATGACGATGGCGACCTGGAGCGGCTGAGCACCATCATGACCCTCCACGATATTGGATTTACCGTGGAGGAAGTGGAGGCCTACATGCGCCTTCTGCTGGAGGGGGATCATACGGCCGTACAACGCCTCAGCATGCTGGAGAAAAAGCGTAGTGCTGCCTTGGAAGAGATCCACTTCAAGGAGCGCCAGCTCCAGCGGCTGGATTACCTGCGCCATGAGATTCGAAAAACACAAGGAGGGAAGAGAGAATGAAACGAATCCTTGCCATGCTGAGCGCTGTGATGCTGCTTTGTACTCTGACGGCCTGCGCAGAAGCGGAGAACCAAAGTGGTTCCCATTCATCTCAGACTGTCCAGGGGGAGAACGCATCCGAAGACGAAATTTTCTCCATGCCGGATGAGAGCAAGTCGACCGTGCATGAGAAATCCCGTGTGTTGGTGGCCTATTTTTCTGCCACCGGTAATACAGAGTGTGTTGCCCAGTATGTCCAAACTGTTTTGGATGCCGACCTCTATGAGATCGTCCCCGAGGAGCCTTATACGGATAACGATCTCAATTACAGCAACGGTGACTGCCGTGCTAACCTGGAACAAAATGATCCCGATGCCCGGCCCACTATTGCCGGAACACTGGAGCATCCGGAAGATTATGATGTGGTGTTTTTGGGTTACCCGATCTGGTGGGGACAGGCGCCCAAGATCATGCAGACCTTTCTGGAAAGCTATGATTTTGACGGCGTGACCATTGTGCCTTTTTGTACATCCGGCTCCAGCGGTATTGGTTCCAGTGCTGAGAATCTCCACAACTCTGCTCCTGACGCCAAGTGGCTGGCAGGCCAGCGCTTTGGCAGCAATGCCTCCCAGGAGGAAGTGGCGGCATGGGTGGAGGAACTGGAGCTGTCTGAATAAGCGATCAAGTTCCGTGATATAAAGCGCAGAGCAGATCCCATTTGGGATCTGCTCTGTTTTCAGTATTGTGTAGAAATCTCGCGCTCGTCGATGCCGTAGAGGCGCCGAAACTCCTCCAGGTCGCCGGGAGTGCGGATCAGCATGATTTCAGTAAACTTTCCGGTATGCATGTCCTGAAATCCCGCAGCCTTCTCTCCGGTACAGATGCTGGAGCGAATCACCGGTTTCTGATTTTCCTTGTCATAGGACCGCTTTTCCTGCTTTTTCTTGAAAAACATCCTGTATCTCTCCTCATTTTTGAGATTCAGCTGATTGCAGAAATGCCTCAATGGCAGCCACCGTCTGGGTCTGCTGTTCCTCCGTAGAAATCGTTGCGGGCAAGTTCCCCTTCTGTGGGCCGTAGTTGCCGAACTGAGCGTGGTTTCCGCCTTCGATCTCCACAATGTTCTCCGTGTAGTCGATGTGGTCCTCCACGCTCTGGTTAAGGGAGCCATAAACAGTCAAAGTCTTTTCATCCGGATAATCTCCATAGATGTAGGCTCCCAACAGGATAAGCCCATCAACCTGATCGGGATAATCAGAGGCGAACTTGGAAGCCATGGCGCCGCCCATGGAGTGTCCGGCGATATACCAATGCTGGATTTCAGGGAATTGAGCAATCACTTCTTCTGCCGCATTGGCATCAAAAATCGCCATATGGAACGGCATATGGACCAAAATGCAGGTAACCCCGGTCTGTCGAATCTGATTGAGCAGAGGAAGGTAGGCCTCTGCTTCGACTTTGGCGCCGGGATAGAAAATGATGGCGGTGTCGGTGGGGGAAGATGGAGAAAGGATAGTCAGATTGTCTTGCACCGAGATGCCGCTGTCCTGAGCCAGGACCTCAAGAGCCACATCCTCTGCCCGGTAATAATCGGACACGTACCAGAAAAACGCGGCCGCCAGAATGGCCAGGACCAGAAGAACGATTCCTCCGGCAATGAGCCATTTTTTGCGCCGGGACGTTTGCTTTGTCTTCATGTTTCAATCACCTCAGTCAGTATAGGCCCAATCAAGCCCCGATCATCCGGCCAGTGGCTTTGGAATAGACCTTGGGAGCAGTGTGCCGGTGGTTTAGAAGAACGAGAACGATACAACCTTAAGGGCAATTAAGAAAAAATTCATCTCAAATGTGTTTTTTACATGGTATAGTGGTGCTCACATTGAAAAATAACTGTTGTGACGGCCTGGGAGGTACCTATGGAGTTTACTTGTCATACCACATATGATCACAAGGCACTGACCGCGATGGCACGGGCGATTCGAAAGACGGTCCGGGCCAAAAGAAGTCGGCAAATCCGCGTGTATGCCTGGATCATCATCGGGCTTTTACTAGTATCCCTTTGGCTGTCCTGGGGGAGAGTATGGCAGACGGTGCTCCACTGCGCAGTGATTGCAGCATTGCTGTTGCTTCACTGGAAAGAAGATTCCATCAATGCGTATTTTGCAAAGCGTAAGGCTTTGCCGGGCACAGACTTTGCCGATACCACATTCTATGCCGACCATTACCTTGTAAAAACTCCCGCGGCGGAGACTAAGTGGCAGTATGAAAAGATCCTTGCGCTGGCAGAGAGCGGAGGTTATCTTGTTTTTGTAATGGGAAAGAACCACGCCCTGGCTATGGAAAAGGCGGCGCTGAAGGGCGGCAGTATCCCGGAATTCTACCGTTTTATAGAAGAGAAGTCCGGACGCAGAGTACAGGACATTGGAGGATAAAAGAACATGAAAACAGGTCACAAAGCTGCGGCTCTGAGCTGTCTGGCAGTTGGAGCTGGTGCGGCTGCCTGCTGGCGCTGGATGTTTCGGATGCCGCTCAAGGAGTTCACACGATATGCGCTCTATATGGCAGTCATGGACGATGAGATCTGCCGGAACGAGTTAGAGGGGAACTGGATTGGAGACAAGGTCATTACATTCCCACCTAAGATAGACACCCTGCAGGGGCGGTACCATCTTTTCTTGAACATGAATCAAACAAAAAGTCGTCGGCAGCTTCAGAAGGAGATTAGAAAAATGGAGCAGCGGCTCCAGGAGTCCCGGCAATATATCGGCCAGCCCAAAGAGCAGCTGGAGGTGGAGTTTTTCGAAGAAAATGATCCACTGCAATAGCTGCGTCCATGGTTTCCTCTTACAGCTTCAGGAAGTCGCCGATGCTTTCCTCAACGGTATAGAGCGACTGCTCATCGCCGTATTTGATGTTGATGCAGCGTTTTCCGCGTTTGCAGGCCGGAAGACTCTCGGTCAAACGATTCAGAAATTCCTCATCAGAAAAATGGATGGAGAAGTGATTTTTTGCAGCAGAAACTGCGACATATCCTTCGGACATCTTTTTTCCGATCAGCCACATGGGCATGGAAAAAGAGATTTTATTGGTCAGCTGAGGATAGTTGGTGTTCATAAAATGAATAAATGCATTGACAGGCTGCTGTTGCTGCTCGTTTAGTGATGCAGCGTACTCGGAAACAGAAGCTGCGCCCATACAGTACCTCCAAAGTTTAGATACTAATAAAATTGATAATTAAACGCAGAAAAACCGCCAAATGTGGCGGTTTTTCTAATAAAAATGGTCCGAGTGGGGAGACTCGAACTCCCGGCATCTTGCTCCCAAAGCAAGCGCGCTACCAACTGCGCCACACCCGGTTATAGGATCGTTGATGCAAAATTGATTTGCTCACAGAGCACCAACATGCGCGAAGCTATATTAGTATAGTATATTTTTAAAAAGATTGCAAGTGTTGTTTGAGTATGGTAATATGATTGCGAAAAAAGTGTGAGGTGAACATGGGATGCGAATGAGAAAAAAGCCCAACCTGATCCCCAGAATGGAGCGCTGCGCTCAGTTTTTAGTGTCTGATCCGGCAGGTCAGCGAGGAAAGTGGCGGGAGCTGATGCCCGAGGCAAAGCAGATCTGGCTGGAGCTGGGATGCGGCAAGGGACGTTTTACAGCGGAAATGGCGGAGCAGCACGCTGACGTTTTGTATATCGCGGTGGAGCGCGTACCTGACGCGATGGTCATTGCCATGGAGCGCTGTGCAGAGAAGAAACTGACGAATGTGTTCTTTGTGGACGGCGATGCGGCCCGGCTGAGAGATTATTTTGCCCCGGAAGAGGTAGACCGGCTGTTTATCAATTTCTGCGATCCCTGGCCGTCCAATCACCATGCCCGGCGTCGTCTGACCCATAAGAACTTCCTGGTGCTGTACCGCGGAGTGCTGAAGGACGGGGGAGAGATCCACTTTAAGACGGATAACCGGGACCTGTTTGAATACTCTTTGTTTCAGTTCCCCAAGGCGGGGTATACGCTGTCGGAGGTGACCCGAGATCTGCATGCCAACGGCATTCAGGGGGTCATGACCGATTACGAGGAGAAGTTCCATAATCTGGGCACCCCCATCAACCGCTGCGTGGGGACCAAGGAACATATGCAGGAGGAACCGGAGTTTGTTCCCATTGCCGGGCCGATGAATCGTCCGGTAGAGAAAGAGGCGCAGCCGGAAGGCGCTGCAGAACAGGCAGAGTAAATCAAATTATACGCCGGAGAGGAAGTGCAGAGCCCCTCCGGCTATTTTTTATGGGGGAATTGACAGAAAAAAGTGAACTGTTATAATTGATATATCAATAATTGATATGTCAAGAAAAGGGAAGGGGATAACCGATGGAACGAACCTTTCACATGCTGCTCTACCGGGCGTTTCATGCTCAGCGCAATTATTTGCGTCCCTGTTTTGGGCGCGTTGGCCTGGGGGCGGGGCAGCCCAAACTTCTGGTCTATCTGAACAGCCATGGTCCCTGTCGGCAGAAGGAGTTGGCGGACTATTTTGAGATTGACCCGGCGGCGGTGTCCCGGATGATAGATGCCTTGGAGCGAGGCGGCTTTGTGGTGCGCAGAAGGGACGAGACAAGCCGGCGCGGCGACCTGGCAGAGCTGACCGAGAAGGGACGGCAGGCGGTACAGGCTTGGACAGAGTTTTGCGCCCAGGAGGAGGAGCAGATGCTCCAGGGCTTTATGCCGGAGGAGCGGCAACAGTTTGCGGACTTCCTGGTGCGGGCGTACCGGAATCTCCGGGAGGGGAAGGAGGAAGAGCGATGGGAGAGCTGAAGCGTCTGCTGCGCTATCTTGGTCCCTATCGAAAGGATCTGCTGATCGGCGCCTTGCTGGTCGTGGTAGAAACCTGCTTTGAACTGGTGATCCCGGTGCTGATGGCAGACCTCATCGACGTGGGTGTAGCCAATCAGGATATTGATTACGTTCTCCATAAGGGAGGCCAAATGGGAATATGCGCTCTTTGTGCCCTGGTGACTGGGCTGCTCTATGCCCGGTTTGCTGCCCGGGCATCCTATGGTTGGGGAGACCAGGTGCGCCGCGCCCAGTTTGCTCAGGTTCAGCGCTATTCCTTTGCCAATCTGGACCACTTTGACGCCGCTTCCTTGGTTACTCGGATGACCACTGACGTGACAGTGCTGCAAAGCGCCATCAACGGCGGATTCCGGCCTCTGGTGCGCAGCCCCATCATGCTGGTGATGGGAGTGGGATTGTCGTTCTGGATGAATGCCCGGCTGGCCGTGATTTTTATCGTGTGCGCACCCATTCTGGGAGCCATTCTCTTTTGCATCGTGCGGAAGGTAGCACCGATGTATGGACGGCTCCAGAAAGCAGTGGACCGGCTGAACAATGTAGTGCAGGAGAATCTGACAGCCATCCGCGCAGTAAAGGCCTTTGTTCGGGGTAAGGCGGAGGAGGAGCGCTTTCAGGTGGTCAACAGCCGTCTGGCGGATACCTCCAAGGAGACCTTCCGCTGGGCGGTGCTGAATCTGCCTTCCCTGCAGTTGACCATGTATACCGCCATCGTGCTTATCATGTGGTTTGGGGGAAACATGATTCTGGATGGGGACCTTTTGGTGGGAGACCTGACAGGATTTCTCAGCTATGTGTTTCAGGTCATGAACTCCATGATGATGCTCTCAAACGTATTTTTACTGCTCACCCGGTCTCTGGCCAGTGTCCACCGCATTACCCAGGTGTTGGAGGAGCAGCCCCAGATCACCTCGCCCCAGGATGCGGTCACCCAGGTGGCCGACGGCAGTGTGGACTTTGAGGGAGTATCGTTTAAATACCATGCAGACGCGCAGGAATATGCCTTGTCTCAGGTAGACCTGCAATCAAGGCGGGGCAGACTGTGGGCATTCTGGGCGGCACCGGCTCGGCCAAGAGCACCTTGGTACAGCTCATTCCCCGCCTTTACGACGCCACCGAAGGAACTGTCCGGGTGGGCGGCCGGGACGTGCGGGAGTATGATATCCACGCCCTGCGGGACGCGGTAGTATTGTGCTGCAAAAGAACGTGCTTTTTTCCGGTACAGTGGAGGAGAACCTGCGCTGGGGCGATGCCCAGGCAGAGGATGAACAGCTGTGGGCAGCCTGCAGGGCGGCCTGCGCCGATGAATTTGTCTCGGAAATGCCCGGCGGCCTCAAGAGCGACTTGGGGCAGGGCGGCGTGAATGTCTCCGGTGGCCAGAAGCAGCGGCTGTGCATCGCTCGAACGCTGCTCAAGCACCCCAAGGTGCTCATTTTTGATGACTCCACCAGTGCGGTGGACACCGCGACCGAGGGAAAAATCCGCCGGGAGCTGGCCAGCCTGGAGGGTGTGACCAAGATCATCATTGCCCAGCGGATCACCTCGGTGATGAATACGGACCAGATCATCATTCTGGATGACGGCAAGGTCCACGCGGTAGGAACCCACCAGCAGCTCCTGGAGCGTGACCCTATCTACCAGGAGATCTACGCATCTCAGATGAAAGGAGGGGAGCTCCATGGCTAGAACCTTCAGCGGGAAAAAGCCCAAGCGTCTGGGCTATACGGTAAAGACCTTCCTCTCCTACCTGGGACGGCACAAGTTCCTGCTGCTGGCAGTGGGGGTGCTGGTGGCTGTCAGCGCCACGGCCAATCTACTGGGGACATACATGATCCGTCCGGTGGTCAACGCGCTGGTGTCGGGAAATATGGAGACCCTGATTCAGGGAATTGCCCTGACGGTGGTCATCTATGGGATCGGCGTGCTGTGTTCCTTTGGATATACTCAGACCATGGTGCGGGCGGCCCAGAAGGTGCTGCTGGATATTCGGCGGGATCTGTTTGCCCACCTCCAGACTTTGCCTCTGCGCTTCTTTGATACCCGCCGGCACGGCGATATTATGAGTTACTTCACCAACGACGTGGACACCATCGCCGATGCGCTGAACAACAGCTTTGCCATGGCCATCCAGAGCTTCATTCAGATGACGGGCACCCTGATTTTGCTCTTTGTACTCAATTGGCAGCTGTCCCTGGTGGTGGTTGTGTGTTATGCGGCCATGTTTGCCTACATCCGCTTCAGCAGCCGCCGCAGCCGGGCTTACTACACCAAACAGCAGGCCTGTCTGGGCGATCTGGATGGTTATATCCAGGAGATGGTCAACGGACAGAAAGTGGTACAGGTCTTCAACCACGAGCAGGTCAGTCTGAAGATTTTTGATGAGAAGAATGAGGCTCTCCGCCGGGCAGGTACCGGAGCCCAGGGCTATGCCGCTACCATGATCCCCGCGGTGGTGACCATCTCTTATATCAACTACGCCATTGTTTCTGTCCTGGGAGGCATTATGGCCCTGAAAGGGATGACCGACGCGGGCAGTCTGGCCAGCTATCTGGTCTTTGTGCGTCAGGCCGCCGCGCCCATCAATCAGTTTACCCAGCAGAGCAACTTCCTGCTGGCTGCGCTGGCAGGTGCCGAGCGTGTCTTTGAGGTCATGGATGAAGCTCCTGAGGTGGATGAGGGAGCCGTGAGTCTGGAAAAGGCAGGGCAGGGCTGGGCCTGGCATAAGCCGGCGGGAGAGGATATTCCCCTGCGGGGCGATGTGCGCTTTGAGCATGTGGACTTCGGCTACGAGCCCGGACACCCCGTGTTGAGAGAAGTGAGTCTGTATGCCAAGCCGGGGCAGAAGATCGCCTTTGTGGGCTCCACCGGTGCGGGAAAGACCACCATCACCAACCTCATCAACCGGTTTTATGATGTGCAGGGGGGACGCATCCTCTATGACGGGATCGACGTGAGGGATATCCAGAAGAGCGCTTTGCGCAGTTCTCTGGGGATTGTTCTCCAGGACACCCACCTGTTTACCGGGACCATCGCTGACAACATCCGCTTCGGGAAACTGGATGCTACCATGGAGGAGATCCAGCGGGCGGCCTGCATCGCCAATGCCGACTCCTTTATCCGCCGGTTGCCCCGCGGCTACGACACCCTGGTCACCGCCGACGGCTACAACCTCTCTCAGGGGCAGCGGCAGCTACTGGCCATTGCCCGGGCGGCAGTAGCCGACCCGCCGGTGCTCATTCTGGATGAGGCCACCTCGTCCATCGATACCCGCACCGAGGCCCTGATTGAGAAGGGCATGGACCAGCTGATGGAGGGACGCACGGTATTTGTCATTGCCCACCGGCTGTCTACGGTCCGCAACGCCGATGCCATCATGGTGCTGGAGCACGGGAAGATTGTTGAACGGGGCAATCATGATGAACTGCTGGAACAGCAGGGGGTATATTACCAGCTCTATAACGGAATGTTCGAGCTCTCCTAAAATACAGACAGAAAGAAACCCGGCTGGGAGACTAAATAGTGGAGTGCCCCAGATTGTACGGACAGCACAAAAAAGCCCCTTGGTAGGAAAATATTGAAGTTTTAAGCGGAGTGGCGCAGCATGAGCGGTGCCACTCCAGTTTTTAACTGGATGCGCTG
>NZ_JBHEVB010000018.1:0-46218 GCF_041925195.1 Flintibacter porci | reverse complement strand
GAGCAGCCGGAACAGACCGAGCAGCCGGAACAGACCGAGCAGCCGGAACAGGCCGAGCAGCCGGAACAGACCGAGCAGCCGGAACAGACCGAGCAGCCGGAACAGGCCGAGCAGCCGGAACAGACCGAGCAGCCGGAGCAGACCGAGCAGCCGGAACAGACCGAGCAGCCGGAGCAGACCGAGCAGCCGGAGCAGACCGAGCAGCCGGAACAGACCGAGCAGCCGGAACAGACCGAGCAGCCGGAGCAGACCGAGCAGCCGGAACAGACCGAGCAGCCGGAGCAGACCGAGCAGCCGGAGCAGACCGAGCAGCCGGAACAGACCGAGCAGCCGGAGCAGACCGAGCAGCCGGAACAGACCGAGCAGCCGGAACAGATCGAAGAAAAGACCGAGATTGTGCCCCGGAAATTCTTGGCGACCCAAACGTATATGTCTGCGGCACCGGTGAACTACACAGCAGAGCTAGAGCTGGTTTTTGAAGAGATGCCCGATATCGTACCCCTTGAAGAGAGTTCTGTGGAGATTGCCATGGGAAGACGTGCGGCAAGCTCAGAAACTGGTACCATAAGCGATGTGACATCTGAGGTTGCTTATGTTCAGCACAACTACATCAAATTAAGTGGGAGCGGGAACGATGAGGCGACCCTCTACTACTATGCGACTCTGGTTGAGAATGCGGGTATCACCGCAGATCAGGTCGTTAATAGTGGTAGAGTCGCGAATGCTGGAGAATTTGAGCAAATCCGGGATAAGAATGGTACAGTGGTAAAGCCGGGTTATTCCGGCGGAAATATTTATCTGTATGCGGTTGAGGTAATCGGAGAGCAGAAGTCGGAGGTCGTTTCTGCCACGTATCCTGTGAAAGAATTATCCTATACAATAAGCGATATCACTGCATCACCGCAAGGCCCTTATTTGGTCAGCGATACAGTCACCTTTACATTTAAGCTGAATGCAAACTTGCCGTTAGTGACTGACGTGAAGTGCTATTACCAAATAGATAGTGCCGAAAAGATCGAATTGACAGACCCTACGGCAACCATGACCAGTGAAATCAAAATGTCCGATCTTAGTGCCGGCACACACACACTTACATATTATATTGAATTGGAAAATGATACCAATAACGAATATGGAAAATCTACTGCGCTGTCCTTTACTGTTGCGGAGGACACCCAAGATCTCTGCCTTTCCTATGGAGAAAACAGTTCGGAAACGTTTGCAGCTGCAGAGCTTTCCAGAATTGGCTCGTTTTTAACAGAGAATAGCATCACAGAAGCCACTTTGACGTTGTTGAACGATGTTGCCCCAGAGATGTTTACGACCTCTCTGACGATACCCAAGAATACATCTTTGACGATAGATCTTGCCGGTCATGCGATGACCAGCAAGACATCAGGTGTTGGTTTAAAATTGGCTGGAGAGGGCAGCGGTATTACCATTCAGGATCTCAGCGAGAGCAAAACCGGATCAATCGCAACGACCGGCAGTGCACTACAGGTTGCAGCCAACGGAACTTCGACGAATCCTGTGAAAATCGATGTGGCGTCTGGCCTCCTAAAGAGTACTGCGGCCGTAGTCAATGCTAATTCCAAGAGTTATGTTGAGGTGAATGTTTCTGGCGGTACCCTTGAAGTGACGGGAAGCGCCGCTGTAATTGACGCTCGAGCCGCAAATAACACTGTGACTGTTCGGGGAGGAACATTTAAGGGACTGTCCAGTTATGTATTTCGTTTAAATAATGCAGAGTCCACACTTACAATCGAGGACTGCGATGCTTCTGCGACGGGCGCGGTTTTCTATGGTGGAAACTCGAAAATAACAATCGGTGGCGGTACATTCACTTCAACAGGGAGCATGATGGCAGAATCGTTTACCGATGCGACGATCAATGGTGGAAAGTTTTTCTGCAATACTACCGATCTTGCAACTGCTTTTTATACCTATGGAAGCGCGATCAACTGCCCAGAAGGGCATTATTTCGGGTACAGCGAGACTGACAAGTGCTTTATGCTTCTAATGAAGCCTGTTACGCAAGATCAGGGATCGCTGAGTGTAACATCCTCCGATGGGGAAACTACAACATATACATCGGTGGCCGATGCGTTCGCCGCAGCAAAGAACGGTGGTACGATTCAGCTGACCGGCGACAGTTCTCTGGTAAATGGTGACAGTCTCACTTTGGAGGCCGATGCAACGCTGGACCTCAACGGACACACTTTAACGCTGACACCGTTCACAACAAGCGTAAGTTCCGGTGCTATCCACATTGCATCAGTGGTAGATTCTTCGACAGGCCTTGCAAAGGCCAGTAAGTTGACAATCAAAGACGGTAGGTCTGGCGGACGACTTGTTTTTGGAAATGGGACCCAGTACGGCATTACCCTCGGCGCAGCAGCGAGTTTTTCTCTTCAAAGCGGGACCATCTCTGGCGGTGACAGCCGTACAGTGCTGATGTCTCAGGGTATGTGGTCGGGAAAGATAGAAATTTCCGGCGGAATTATCGCCCCTTCAATGGACGGCACGGCTGTTGGCGCTGCGGTTACCTTTGGCGAGTACGGCGCTTTTGGTAAAATTGTTGTCTCAGGAAACGCGGAGATCACGACCACAGGAGCAGGAATTGGAATTGCAACGACCTATATTCCGGTGGAAATCCAAAGCGGAACCATAACAGCCGCTCATGGAGAGGCTCTGCAGGTAGCCGTGGCGGACTGCACAATAACTGGTGGAACGATTTCCGGTAGCGGCACCAATGTGGTGAGCTTTACGAAAGAGGGAACTCGTGAAGTAAGCGGCTCTGCCAAAATTTGTGCAATTGGTACTGGTGAATATGCTATCTATTTGGATGATCATGATGAAAATATACTTACCATAGACAACGATGCGGTCATTTCGGGCAAAAAATATGCGATTTATAACCAAATCATCGCCGACACTCATGCCACGGTAAATGTAAATGGAGGGCACTTCCAGTATGAGGAACTTCCCTTCAGCTCCAGCGCGGCCGTAACCTACAAGACAGAGAACGAAGACACTTATATTCTGGCACCGACGAAGGGTACAGACGAAGCATATCCAGCTTATTACAGCTTGGTCACTCGGGATTCCCTGAAGTGGGAGGACACGACAACCACGCCGCCTACCCAGAAGACGTACCAGGATTTTGAGCAGATGAATTACACCATTAGCGCTGCCAAGGCAACATTGGAAAATGAATCCATGTATACTGCAGATACCGTGGAAGCGGTCAAAAATGCACTCTCCACAGCAGAAGCTACTTTGATAAATACGAATGCGAACCAAGCGGAGATAAATTATTTCGAGCAGAAACTAAGTGATGCAGTAGCCGGTCTGGTTGGAACGTCTGATCTTGATCCGGATTCTCTTCAAGATGGAACTTATGAAGTGGATGTTGCTATGCGAATGGCCGGTTTGACAAATCCTTCAATGACGTCTGCTGCTGTAAATGGAACAGCTACATTGAAGATAGCAGGAAGCCAGCGTACCCTTATCCTTACTTTCCGGCCTGCACTCGTTATGAATCTATGGGGCCACTTGACGCAAATGTGGTACTACAAGGGGGAAAGCACAACTGAAGCAAGACTAAATTCTAAAAGTTGGTCTGGTGACACAGGAACTCGTTATACCTATATGGATGACACATACATCTTGAGTTATTATGCGCCAGATCCGAACGATCCCAGCAAAGCGATTCCTTGTGAAGATGGCCATGTGCACGACAGTAATTGTTACCCCTATGCGATTGAGATTCCTCTGAATTATATCAGCTCAGCGGATGGAGAAAATATATATGTGCTTCGTGTATCTGTTGATCAGATGACTGCAAATGGAGTGGGGGATCAAAATGTAGACTGCTATGTCAAATGGGGAACTCTAAAAGCTGTGGATATTAAAGATACTCTTTCGGTAAGTGATACTGAGATAGGTTTGTCCACACATGAAGCAGGTACAAATTCTAAATCCGTCACAGCACAGGTTATTGGTACTACAGGATGGGAAATTTCTTGTGTAGCTAATCCTTTGAGTAGCAATCAATCCAGTTCCATTGCGGACGTTATTGTTGACGGAAACAAAATTACGTTTACTGCGAAAGAGGTTGGTACCTGTGATTTTACAGTTATTGCCCAAAAAGAGGGAGCGACAGATTTAAGTCAGTCCATCACCGTGACCGTTACCGATCAGAAGCCAGCCGCAGTGACCACGACCACCTCAAATGGTACGGCGAGTATCTCTATTACCGGCGGCACATTGATCGGCGCAGGGGACATGATCGAGGTATCTGATTCTAAAATTACGATCAATGCAAAAACATCCGACGGCAACGTGGATGGGGCCGAGATCTCTCTTGCCGCAGATACCATGAAAGCGCTTGCGGCGGAAGGGAAGTCTGTTGCCATCGTGACCGATGTGGGCACGATCACACTTGACTCCGATGCGGCGTCCAGCGCTGCAAATTCTAGTCAGGAAATTAAGCTGACCATGAATGAAGTAGATGCGCCTGACATTGATGGAGTGGATGACAGCGATTTTGATGCGGCATATGAACTGACTATGCGCTATGGAAGTAGTAGCCGCTCCAATTTGGGCGGTGATGTGACCATCACGGTTCCCTGGAGCGGGAGTGTCGGCTATGCCTACTATGTGGACGGCGACGAACTTGCTGAGCGTTATACCATGACGGTCGGCAGCAGCACTGCCAGCTGGGTTACAGACCATTTCTCCACCTGGGCCCTCAGCACAGACCGCAATCTGATGGAGGTGGGCATCACAGAGGGTGTATATAGCGTTCCTATTAGAATCAAGAATTCTAGTAATACGAACATAGATTCCATGGCCAACGATGCCACCGGCGACATGGTGGTGGCGGATGTCGATGAAGATGGCGTAACCTACACCATGTTCCTCAAGGCCCGTATCGGCGACGAGCTGGGTGGCGATTCCCTGCGTGGACACCTGCTGAAGATGTGGTACTACGCACCGGATGATACCAGCCTA
The DNA here is from genome assembly GCF_041925195.1 of Flintibacter porci. Classification (NCBI taxonomy): domain Bacteria; kingdom Bacillati; phylum Bacillota; class Clostridia; order Eubacteriales; genus Flintibacter; species Flintibacter porci. The sequence goes on along the minus strand of NZ_JBHEVB010000018.1, from coordinate 41,202 downwards.
AGCAACCCTATCCGCGCTACAGTGGTGCGAACTTACCAGGATAAGGATATGTATGGCGAGATCGACACCTTCCCCCGTGAGGTGGAGGTCTATCAGGAAGGTGACCCCAACGAAGAGTACTACATTCAAGTCTCTGTAGATGCCATGGGCGGCGATAGCGCCCTACAGAACGCCCTGGTCAAACTGGACTGGGACAACGCGCTGGACGATGGTGGCGAGGCTGCCCGCGAGGGATTCGAGGACGAGTATGCTACGGAGCAGGTCATTGACTCCGGGGACAGCGTTTCCCGTAGTGATTTGAAGGATTGGATCGACAACGAATGCATTCTGCTGGTTCAGGGCAGGGACAGCGATCTGACAGCTTACTTTGATACGGATGCTTTGGAGGATATTTACGGTCAGACCAGCTCCAGTGTCAAGTTTGTCTTGGAGGAACTGAAGAAATCTAAACTTTCCGATGAGCAGCAGGAAGTGGCGGGAGATCGTCCGATTTATCAGCTGAAGATTACTTCCGGAAGCAAAACGATTACCGAAATTGATGACGGCAATGTGGAAGTTACTTTCCCCTATGAGCTGGAAGAGGACGAAGTCAAGGAAGGCCTGCTGATCCAGCTGGTGGATGACGATGGCGACGTCCAGAAAATCAAGTGCTCGTACAGCACAAAGGGCGAGACAGTCAGCTTTGATACAACAAACTTCGGCATTTTTGTGATTGGCTATGATGCCGACCAGATCTGGGAGAATCCCTTCACGGATGTCAAGGAAGAGGATTGGTTCTATGAGGCCGTAAAGTATGTGGTTCAGAAGGGCCTGTTCGCAGGTACCTCTGAAACGACCTTTGAACCGAATCTGACCATGACCCGGTCCATGCTGGTTACGGTCCTGTATCGTTTGGCCGGTTCCCCTGTGGTGGAAGGAACCAGCAAAGTCTCGGACGTTGCGCCTAATGCCTACTACACCGATGCCGTGATCTGGGCCACACAAAACGGGATCGTCGGCGGCTATGATAATGGGCAATTTGGCACAAATGATCCGGTCAGCCGGGAGCAAATGGCAACGATCCTGTATCGCTATGCACAGCATATGGAATACGACGTCAGCCTTGTCAAGGGGTTGAATGACTACACTGACAGCAATCAGGTATCCAGCTACGCCGTCCGTGCCATGCAGTGGGCGGTGGCAAACGGGATCATCAATGGAACCAGCAGCACCACGCTGTCCCCGCAGGGCAGCGCCACCCGTTCTCAGGTGGCTGTGATCCTGATGCGCTTTGATGAAGAGATCGCTGTTCCCGCTGAGCAGCAGAAGGAGGAGGGCACAAAGACAAAATAACGACACGGAAAGCCGAACTGTTTGGCTGAATTCAGCAACGGGAGCTGCCCGATAAGGGCGGCTCCCTGAGCTGGTTATTTGACCACACTTTGTAAAGAAAGGAATTATGGAAATGAAACAGACATGGCTTAAGAAGCTGACGAGCTCTCTGCTGGCCGGGGCTCTGGCGCTTGGTATGGCAGTGGTTCCCGCGGCTGCCGCGGAAAGCAACAAGCTGGTGGAAGTGGATCTCTGGCATGCCACCCGCAACCAGGCGTCTATGGGCAACGTGGCTACCGACAACAACAGCAAAGCACTTTATAACCCCGAGGAAAACACACTTCAGATTGCCACCAATCCTGTCAGTGTCAGCGGCTATCAGTCCGCCATCACCAAGGCGCAGTACGATACCACCGGCAAGGGTAACTATGAGGATGTGGAGATCCTCTCTACCGGAACGGTCCAGACCGGGACCAAATATGACGGCACCGACCATACCGTCACTTATCTCAGCAGCTTTGAGATTGAGCTGCCGGATTACATCACCGGCGAGGGCGTGGAATATATCTCCCTGCATATGATGGTTCCCTATACCCCCATGGATGAGGTAGTAGGGGAGGGGTATCTGGATGCCCGCCTGCGCATCGACTGGGATCAGGTGTCCACCACCTCTCTGACCCAGATCCAGCCGGACAATACCATGAGCAGCGGCGAGGTTGAAAATGTGGACCGCACGGATGCTGCCACCGGCGTCCGCCTGGTGACTGACAGCACCAAGGTGGCCACTACGACCCAGTTCAAGGTGGAGCAGGTGACCTCCGGTTCGGATTATACCCTTGCTAAGAAAGCCCTCACCGGCGTCTCCGGCAGCTTCACCCTTTATAAAGTTTCTCTGGTGACCGAAAACGGCACCCAGACTGATCCGTTCGGTGCGGTCACCCTGTATTTCCCGTACAGTGATGTGAGTTCTATGTACCGCATCAATGATACCGGCACCAAAACCGTCCTCCGGGGTACGGAAGGTGACGAGGGTTATGAGATCATGACCACAAAGATTGGACTCTTTGCAATTTTCGGCGGCACCAAGATGGAAATTACGGTCAAGCCCGACACCGGGAATGGCGATGACACGCCCACCACGGATGTTGCTTCTGCCTTTACTGATATTTCCGGTCATTGGGCGGAGGAGTATATCATCCGCGCCACGAACCAGGGATTGTTCAGCGGGACCAGTTCTACCACCTTCAGCCCTGACACCTCCATGACGGCCGGGATGGTGATTACGGTCCTCTACCGCATGGCGGGTTCTCCTGCCACCACGCTGCCGGACTCCATGGAGAATGTGGCTGTGGGCTCCTGGTATGAGATTGCCTGCGCCTGGGGCTATAACAACGGCATTATTGGCGGCTACAAGACTTTCTACCCTGATCAGGCTGTGAGCCGTCAAGAGTTTGCCACTATGCTGTATAACTTCTATAAGCTGAGCAAGACTCCTGGTTCCGGAGCGGATCTGTCCAAGTATACGGATGTCAGCACCGTGGCCTCCTGGGCAAAGGATGCTATGGCTTGGGCCAATGCGGCTGGGATCATCAGCGGTACCAGCTCCACCACGCTCTCTCCTGAGGTGGGTGCCAGCCGCTCTCAGATTGCTACCATGCTCTGCCGCTACCTGGATTACGCAGGCTGATTTCTAAGATCGGGTGGGAGTTGGCAGGAGGCCTGAAATAGAGCTTCCTGCCACCCACCCTGTCTGCGTACATAGGAGGAACTGTAGATGACAAATCGACAAGAGGAATATTTGCTTTTGTTTGCAGTACGCAGCAGCAGTGGAGGTTGTATCGCAAATGCATCAGAAGAGTTTGGAGTGTCTAAGGCAACCGCCTCCCATCTGAGCACTGCGCTGGAAGAGTTGGGCATGATCCGCAAGAGTGATTATGGAAGAATCGAACTTACGGAACTTGGCTACGCTCAAATCATGGAAAAGCTGAATCGTGCAAAAGAGTTAGAAACCTGGATGGTCTCCGGATTAGGGCTTGCTCCGAATCTTGCTGAGCACGAGGCACGGCGCATGGTAGTTACATTAAAGCCGGAAACAGTGGAGGCAATTATTAGAGATTGGGAGCAGCCCAAACAAGCCCAGGCGTTGGTTCAGGATGATTTCTTTTCTCACCTTACATATGGCGTCTATCAGCTTCCGTTCCATGTATGGAAAAAGGATAGCAATGAGCCGTCCATGGGTGATCAAGGATTTAGGAAACCGGCCATCTTGGTTTGTCAGGAAGACGGATGCTCAGTATTCCTGTTTCCGCGCAGCTTTCAGTACCGCCTATCAACGGTTAAAGCTCGCCGACATACAGGTGTGCTGGAGCGACTCTGGTATTCGCTTTCCGGAGTATGGCATGAGTCGCCGGAGGAAGAGAGCGGAAACCGTATGATCCCCGGAGAAGCACTGGTGTGTGAGAGCGGACTGGATGGCCACATTGCAAAGGTCCGCATCCGGGTCAGAGCACGAGTCCCTGTTTTCAGAATGCCGGAGAGTGAGGCGGATTTAGTGTTTTTGCTGGATCAGTTGAAGCTGTGCAATGAATCCGCTTCCACGATGGTATAACACAATGATTGGAGTTATGAACATGTTGAGACGAAGGATATTCTCATTGGTATTGTGCCTGGGCCTGATGACCGGTTTGTTGTCCGTCAGTGCTTCTGCAGCAGAGGTCAAAAGCGGTGTCTATACCGCCAGCATGGTCACCACCTATTATAATCCGGATACTGGAAATGTGGATGATGGTGGAACTGCCAATGCTGCGCTGGGCGAGGGCATGTGTCGCTCAGCGACCGATGAAACCTGCCTTGTCGAGGTTGATGGCGATGATATTTGGATCACTGTCCGCTTGTTGCTTCAGAGCAACTGTAGTAATGTTGCTCTCTATTCCCGCAGTGGATATGACAGTTACTCGCAGGTCAGTTATGACATCATGTCTGAAGATGCCGCGAATGACTCGATTGATTATCGGATCAAGGTCAGTGATGTGGGGCAAAAGCTGAAATGCACCATGTATGTTTCTCCCATGGGGCGTGATGTGCTGTGGTACTTATATGTAGACACCGCTTCCTTGACTGCCGGCAGCGGCGACTTTGTGGTGAGCATCGACCCCAGTGCGGAGCCGGAGACATCCGCACCGGAGCAAAACGTCGGGACTTCCACTCCCTCCACCCAGGCACCTTCTACCCCCGCGGCATCCACGACTCCTTCCGTGCCCTCTGCTCAGGAACCGGAGGAAACACCTGGAAACAGCGCAGATCCTGTGCAGTCGGAGGAACCTGTGGAGAGCACACTTCCGGAGGAGACAGATATGGTGGAGCCCACTGAAACCCCAGAAACACCCGATACAACTGAAAAGGACTCGGAGAGCAGTCAGACTCCTGAGCAGAATAAAGCTGAGACCGGCAGCACCGTTGAGCAGGAGTCGGCTTCTGCGGGCGTGTCCGGCGGAGTGATTGCAGCAATCGTGGTCGTGGCAGCTATCGTTGTGGGCGCAGTGATTTACTTTGTAAAGAGGAAGAAATAAAGATGAAGCACCGTTTTTTGAATCGGCTGTTGGCAGGCGGGTTGGCCTGTGCAATGGCGCTTTCTCTCACAGCCTGTGTGGACCAGCACCCGGAGGAGAGCTCAAATACCGGGAATGGTGAGACGACTGGAGAGAGCCGTATCGTGGCCACCTCCAACGCCACCCTCCAGATCTGCGACCGGCTGGGGCTGGACTTGGTTGCCATCCCCACCACCACCGGCGAGGTGCCGGAGCGCTATCAGGGGCTGCCCGAAATCGGCACTGCCATGGCTCCCGATGCAGAACAGATTGCCCTTCTGGATCCCACGGATGTGATTGGGCCGGATACACTGAAAGAAAATATTGAGCCGACCTACCAGGCGACCGGCGTTCCCTACACCTGGATCGATCTGCAAAGTGTTCAGGGTATGTACGACAGCATTGCCATGCTTGGAGAAAAGTACGGAAAAGAAGTTGAGGCTGAGGCCCTGATCTCAGAATACGAAGAGACCATGGCAGAGTTCGAGTCATCCATCGCCGGGAAGGAGCATCCCACGGTGCTGGTACTGATGGGGCTGCCCGGGGCCTATATCGAGTGTACCCCTAACTCCTATGTGGGCTCTTTGGTGGAGTTGGCCGGCGCCACCAGCGTAGTTCAGGTGGAAGATGAGATGAATTTTGTCTCATGGAACACGGAGGAGCTTTTGGAACTGGATCCCGATGTGATCCTGCTGACTGCCCACGGCCTTCCTGATCTGGCCATGGAAATGTTTGCGGAGGAATTTACCACCAACGACATCTGGAAACATTTCCGGGCCGTGCAGGAGGGGAGGGTCTATCAGCTGGACTACAACACCTTCGGCATGAGCTGTACCTTTGACTGGCCGGAGGCCCTGGAGATCCTGAAGGAGATCCTCTATGACGGTACCTATGAAGCCTATGATGCGGAGGCGGCTTATGCGGAAAGCGGTACATAAGGATGCTCTGAAGGGCCTTGTGGGCTGCCTGGTTCTGGCGCTGCTGATTTTTATCCTTGCGCTGATTGCTATGAAGATGGGCAGTATCTCCATTTCCTACCGGGAGCTCTTTGAGGGGCTGTTCGTGACCTATGACAAACGGGTGGCCACGATCTATGACCTGCGGTTTCCTCGGATCATCGTAGCCTTGCTGGGAGGTGCAGCCCTGTCCTGCTCCGGTTTGCTGTTCCAGGCGGTGCTGAAGAACCCCCTGGCTGACCCGGGAATCATCGGTATTTCCGGCGGCGCATCTCTGGCAGCATCCGTCATCTCGGGCCTTTTTCCCGTCCTCTATTTCTCTGTGCCCCTCTTCGCTTTTCTCGGCGGGCTTCTTGCCTTTGTGCTGATCTACTCTCTCTCCTGGAAGGGGAGCCTGGATCCGGTGCGCATCATCCTCATCGGCATTGCCGTGGCGGCGGTGTTCACCGGACTGGAGTCGGTGCTGGGTGGGCTGACGGACCGCACCGGTGTGTCCGTGTCCGTCAGTGGACTTGCCCAGCTGGTATGGTCGGATGTTGCAATGATGGCGGTGTATTCCATTGTCGGACTGGTCCTGGCGCTGGTGCTGTCTCCTGTCTGCAATCTGCTGGCGTTGGACGACAAAACGGTTCGTGGTCTGGGAGTCAACGTGGATCTGGTCCGCTTTGTGATCTCTGTGGCGGCGGTGCTGCTGGTTTCCGGCGTCACCGCTGTGATTGGTGTGGTTGGCTTTTTGGCCCTGATCGTGCCGCATATGGCACGGCGGATCGTAGGCTCCGACCACCGTATTCTGGTGCCCTTCTGTATCTTGCTGGGCGGTTTTGTGCTGTTGCTGGCGGATACTGTGGGCCGGTGCATTGCACCGCCCAATGAAATCGCTGCGTCCGTCATTATGAGCATCGTGGGCGGCCCGTTCTTTATCATTCTGTTGAAGCGAGGTGACCGGCATGGTAAGCGTTGAGCATCTTACCTTTCATTATGACAACGATCTGCCCGTTCTGCGGGATTTGTCACTGACCATCCGGAGCGGAGCCATCACCACGCTGATGGGAGCCAACGGCTGCGGAAAATCCACCCTGCTCCAGATCCTCACAAAAAATCTGAAGCCGGACAGCGGGACAATTCGTTTCGATCAAGCGGAGCTTTCCACCATCTCGCTCAAAGAATTTGCCAGGAGAGCTGCCATCGTCCACCAAAAGAACACAGCGCCCGATGATTTGACTGTGGAGCGGCTGGTGGCCTATGGCCGCCTGCCGTACAGCTCGATTTTTAAGGCAGGGCTGGACCAGGAGAATCAGGCTCAGGTAGAACGGGCTCTGGCGCTTACCGACCTGACGGAGCTTCGGGACCGACGGGTGGGCGCACTGTCCGGTGGTCAGCGGCAGCGAGCTTTTATTGCCATGGCGCTGGCACAGAATACGGAGCTATTATTCCTGGACGAGCCCACTACTTTTCTGGATGTCCGCTATCAGGTGGAGATTCTGCGCCTGGTGGAGCGGCTGAATAAAGAGGAAGGGATCACCATTGTAATGGTACTCCACGATATCAACCAGGCGCTGTCCTATTCGGACGAGGTGATCGGATTGCTGGACGGTCAGGTATCCATTCAGGGGCCTCCGGAAGAGGTCATTACTTCCGAGAGTATTCAAACTCTGTATGGCATTGATTTGCCGGTGATCCGGGCGGATGGCCGGCTGTGTGTCATGGCAGTGTAGCGAGGGGAATCAATTTCATGAAAATCATGCTTATTATTCTGGGCTTTTTGGCCCTTGGTCTGGGCGCCGTAGGACTTGTGATTCCTGTCCTGCCCACCACACCCTTCTTGCTGGTATCCACTTTTTGCTTTGCCAGAAGTTCGGAGCGGCTGAACACTTGGTTTAAGGGGACGAAGCTTTACAAAAATAATCTGGAGACATTTGTTCGGGGCCAGGGAATGACCTGGAAAGCAAAGCTGCGCATCATGGGTACCGTGACCGTCATTATGGCAATCGCTTTTATCGCCATGCAGAACGTTCTTGTTGGTCGGATCTGCCTTGCTGTGGTTTGGATTGCCCACGTCATTGCCTTTTGCTTTATTATCAAGACCTGCCCGTCCAAGCACGGTAAGTCCGGTGAGGTGACGTGATATGATGATCAATAAGCGTCTCATTGCCATGGTACCCGAGGTGAAACCGTTTATTTTCAAAAAAGTGGTGGCCAGTTGGGTCTCGCTGCTGGCAGGTATCGTTCTCTGGTTCACCGTGGCCAAGACGCTGGAACAGGTTCTGGAGGAAGGGGCGGTTGCACAGGGCACCGGGACTGCGTTTCTTGTCGCCGGGGGATGCATCGTGATCCGCTTTTTCCTTACTCGTTTGTCGGCCGGATACACCCACCAGGCGGCAGCCTGTGTCAAGGCCAGACTTCGACCGGCCATTTATGATAAGCTGCGCAGGCTGGGCAGCAGCTACACAGACCGATTCCCAACAGCGGAAGCAGTTCAGCTGGCGGGTGAAGGCGTGGAACAGCTGGAGACCTACTTTGGAAATTATCTGCCCCAGTTTTTTTATGCAATGTTGGCCCCCCTAACGCTTCTAATCGTGTTCCTACCCCTCTCGCCTCTGACGGCGGCGGTCTTGTTTCTCTGTGTGCCTTTGATTCCTGCGGCTATCATTGCCGTCCAGCGAGTGGCAAAGCGCCTGTTGAGGAAATATTGGGACGCCTATGCCAATCTGGGGGACAGTTTTCTGGAGAATATTCAGGGGCTGACCACTTTGAAGGTTTATGGCGCGGACCAGGCCCGGCATAAGGCGATGAATGAGGAAGCGGAACATTTCCGCAAGGTTACCATGAAGGTGCTAACCATGCAGCTCAATTCCGTAACCATCATGGATCTGGTGGCCTATGGCGGGACAGCCCTGGGAAGTATTCTTTCGGGGCGTGCATTCCTGCTGGGTCAGGTCTCTTTTGCCGGAGCCGTAGCCATGATCCTGCTGGCCAGCGAATTCTTCCTTGCCATGCGGGCGCTGGGCAGTTTTTTTCATGTGGCCATGAACGGCATGGCTGCCAGCGAGCGGATGTTTCGTCTTCTGGATCTGACGGAACCGGAGGAAGGGGGTAAAACGCTGGAGAACGGCCCCATCTCAATTCAGGAACTCTCGTTCTCCTATGACGGCAGGAAGGATGCCCTTTCGGGGCTGGAATGCACCGTCCCTCAGGGCGGCTTTTTCGCCGTGTCCGGCCGGAGCGGCTGTGGGAAGTCTACGCTTGCCGCTGTCATCAGCGGCGCACAGACCCATTACCGGGGCAGTCTTCAAATCGGCGGTACCGAACTGCGGGAGGGATCCGCGGAGAGCCTGCGAAGCCTGATCACAGTGGTGTCCTTTAATAGCTATATCTTTGGCGGTTCGGTACGCAGTACGCTCCTGGAAGGACGGCCGGACGCCGACGAGTCGGCGCTGCAGGAGGTGCTGCGCCGGGTCAATCTGCTGGATTTCGTGCAGTCCCAGGGCGGTCTGGATATGCCCCTGATGGAACGGGCGTCCAACCTCTCGGGCGGGCAGCGGCAGCGTCTTGCTTTGGCCCGCGCTTTACTCAAGGACAGCCCGATTTATATCTTTGATGAAGCCACAAGTAACATTGACGCAGAGAGCGAAGAGGACATCATGGGTGTGATCCGTTCCCTCAAAGGGCGGCACACAGTTCTGGTCATCTCTCACCGGCTTGCCAATGTGACGGACGCAGATAAGATCTTGTATCTGGAACATGGCCGGCTGTGTGAAAGCGGGTCCCATAACGCACTGATGAGGATGGACGGAGGCTATGCCGCCCTGTTCCGGGCACAGCAGGAACTGGAGCATCCGGGTGGAAAGGAGGGGGAGGAATGCGAAGAAACGGCATAAAGATCATGTGGGGTCTGCTGGGGCTGCTGCGGCCTCTGGCCCATATCATGGTGTTCTGTATTGCCCTTGGTACACTTGGTTTTTTCTGCGCCATTGCCATCACGGTTCTGGCGGTGAATCTGCTGCTCACTGCCATGGAACTTTCCCCCTGGAGCCTCACCTTTGCTGCCGGTGGCGCGATTATGGCTGTGTGCGCCGTGGCCCGGGCATTGCTTCGTTATGGAGAACAGACCTGCGGACACTACATCGCATTCAAACTGCTGGCGGTCATCCGGGACAAGGTGTTTGCCGCCCTGCGGCGTCTGGCTCCGGCAAAGCTGGAGGGCAAGGGACGGGGTGACCTGATCTCTCTGATCACCAGTGATATTGAGCTTCTGGAGGTCTTTTACGCCCATACCATTGCCCCCGTCTGTATTGCCGTGCTGGTCTCTCTTTCCATGACGGTTTTGATCGGCAGCTTCCATCCTTTGCTGGGCCTGCTGGCTGGCATCTCCTATCTGCTGGTGGGCTGTGTTATCCCCTTGGCTACCTCCCGTATCGGACGGAGGCAGGGCATGGAGGTTCGAAATCAGCTGGGTGAGCTGAACAGCTATGTGCTGGAAAGTCTGCGTGGTCTGCGTGAGAGTCTTCAGTACGCACAAGATGGAGCCAGGGCACATGAGATGGAGCGGAAAACCGAACAGCTCAACCAGCTGCAAAAGCAGCTCAAACGGCACGAGGCTGCAGCGTCCTCCTGGTCTGGCGGGGCGGTCATGGCGCTGACTTTGGCGATGCTGGGTGTGGGAATGGTGTTGAATGTATCGTTCCCCGTACTTCTGTTGACCACAGTAATGCTCTCGTCATCCTTTGGACCTGTACTGGCGCTGGCAAATCTCTCCGCCACCATGGATCAGACGCTGGCTTCCGGGGAACGAGTGCTGGCGCTTCTGGAAGAAAAGCCGGAGACGGAGGAGGTGCTGACCGGCCAATGCCCGGACTTCTCCGGGGCGGAGGTAAAGCGTCTCACATTTTCCTATGGCTCTGAGGAGATCCTTCACGATCTCTCCGCTCAGTTTCCCAAGGGAAAGATCATTGCCGTCACAGGGAAGAGCGGTTCCGGGAAATCCACCCTGCTCAAACTGCTGATGCGCTTCTGGTCTGCGCCGGCGGGAAGTGTTTTGATCTCAGACACCGATGTGGGTAATATCCCCACCCATCACCTGCGGCATTTGGAAAGCTATATGATCCAGGACACCGACCTCTTTCATGACAGCATTGCGGACAACATCCGCATCGGAAAACTGGATGCCACTCAGGCGGAGATCGAAGCGGCAGCCCGCAAGGCAGCCCTCCACGACTTTATTCTCACATTGCCCCAGGGCTATGATACGCCGGTGGGCGAGCTGGGCGATACCCTCTCTGGCGGTGAACGACAGCGGATCGGCCTGGCCCGAGCCTTTCTTCATGAGGCGCCCTTTTTGTTGTTGGACGAACCCACCAGCAACTTGGACAGCCTCAATGAAGGAATTATTTTACGAGCTTTGCGTGAGGAACAGGATGACCGAACCGTGATCCTGGTTTCCCATCGCACATCGACGCTTTCCATTGCGCAGCAGTCTTACGCAGTTGATTGCGGACGACTTTGTTAGAAAAGAAGTAACCTAAGAAAGTGCGGATCTTGTCCATCAGCGGGGCTGCACTTTCTTACTCTATAGAGAGTGCAATAAAATGGTAATTTAGTCAGAATTCAGACAGCTTTGTCGACTACAATGAAAATGAGATTTTAGTTGGATCGGTATAAACTGCACTCAAAGAAATGGAGAAATGAATATGAAAACTAAAAATCAGAAAGGCAAAAGAAATTTCAAATTGCTTTTGGCGGCCTTATTCGCAGATGAATGAGGCCGCCTCTTTGTTTACAGACGACAAAAAACGACAATATTTTTAGAACGATACTGAACCCAAAGCGTTGGCAGGCCCGCTACCTAGTCTTGATAGTTGCGGGCTCGTGTGCAGAGTGTGGTTCAGATGGCAGGGAGCCAAAGGTGCATGAGAGAAAGATGGATCATGCACATAAAGAGGTTCGTCCATCTGCTTACATTTCGACACACAGCTTACTTTACAATACGGTTCTTCCGCCGCCCTTTTCACAGGAGCAGGCGGGAACATCGCAAATCGAGCGACAAGCCTCCTCCTGTGGGCGGCGGAAGTCGTGACGGACTTCTTTATGTGTTTTACACGGCCGACCGTTCACTTTTGCGGTGTGCGGTTGTCTGTGTTTGTTTATGTAACAAACACACACGCCCGTTAGTTCGATGCCGGTCTCCTCCGAAAGTTCAAGAAACCTGTTGGACTTCTTGAATGATTTGGAGGAAAAGGTCATGTGGCAACGAAATAATGGACAAGCAAGGGAAGAACTGCAAATCAGATTTACAGGTTACTTAATCCAGGCGGTTAGGCGCACACAGCGGGACTATCTGAGAGCTCTTTGCAAATATGGTGAAAACGAGATACTTACGGAAGTGTTTTGCGCTGTGGGCCAGTCGCTGGAGCAGGAACTGATAGAGCGACTGCCTCTCTGGGAGCAGATCGAGAGCAGTGATCTTCTGAACGCATTGAAAAGGCTGGATGAGCGTGAGCGGTATGTGCTCCTTTCCCGCGTGTTGGATGAACGCTCTTTCGATGTGATCGGCGCGCATCTGGGATTATCGTATAAAGGAACGGCCGCGGTATACTACCGAGCCATTCAAAAGCTGAAGAGGAGCATCAAGGGAGTGAATAATTGTGACATTTGAACAGATGCTGCGGCGAGCCAAGGACGGAGACCATGAGGCAATCACAAGCATTTTGCTCATGTACCAACCTATGCTGCTCAAAAATGCTGTGCTTGATGGCAGGTTGGACGAGGATCTGTACCAGGAGTTGTGTATCACGCTGATGCAGGCTATCAAACTGTTCCGGATTTGAGTTTATGAGGAAGGCTCTGAGAGCGCATTGTCTCAGGGCCTTTCTCGTGAGCTTAAAATAGTTGAGATATAATTTCACTGGGAAGCTATATACAACTAAACAGTAGTGTGTTGTGCCCTGCCAGGTTCGACCTGTGGGAAAAGAATGTTCCTAAATATAAATTAGTTACCAATCAGAAACCATTGAGGCATGCTGTTAATTTATAAAAACCTGTATTTTACTGGCCTATTGGCAACAGGATCTGCCCTGTGTTATACTGGGCTTAATTAAGGAGGTGGAGCCGGCATGAGCCCATTGGAAAAGAAACGAATTGCAGCGGTCAACGCTGCTGATGCTATTACCGCTATTGGAGGCGCGCCAATTTCCAGCTATGCACAGTCATTGTCTGTAAGCTGGGCCCACGGCGAGTTGACAGGCAAACAGATGAAGCAAGCACTTCTGGCGAATCATCGCCGGATCGCGGAACAGGAGCACCAGAGCCATGGTTGACCCATATCTGTATGAAGAATCTCTTGTTTTGAAAAACAAACTGGACATCAAAAATGAGAAAATCCTGGATCGCATCGAGGCTGAGCAGTCCAGAGTAAATATAATGCTTTTGCATGAAAAGGGATTTCAGAATTTTTCACCAGATGGACTGCGGGAAATCCATCGGTTCCTGTTTGGTGACATTTATGAATGGGCTGGCCAGTATCGCATTATCAATATCGAAAAGAAAGAGAAGCTGCTGGCAGGCCGGAGTGTCTGGTACAGCAATAAAGATAGAATAGAAGAAGATCTGAATGATGCTTTTCAGTGGCTGAAAAATGCTCACTGGGAGGGCATTGGTCGAGAACAATTTGTTCATCAAATAACCAGACTCTTCCCGGTGATCTGGCAAGTGCATCCCTTTCGAAAGGGCAATACACGAACTGTCGCAATGATGATCAACTTCTTTGTGGAGTATCACGGATATTATGTGGATCAAGAGTTGATGGCAGCTAATGCCGGCTATGTCCGAGACTCTTTTGTGATGGCATCTCTGGATCAATTTTCAGAATTTGAGCATTTAGAGCGCATTATGCTGGGCGTGGTTTGTGATGAGCCGGTTGACTACAGTGTGGGAAGCCTTGGGAAATCGGTACGGACGTTGGAAAAATACTGAAAGTAGCAGAAGGAACCCCATATGCCGGAGCCACATTGCCGGCGCGAGGAATGAAAGAAGCGCACAGCGGAAGGAGACCCGCTGTGCGCTTGCTTTATTTTGGGCAGGAGTCAGGGATAACAAATTTGCAGCCGTGCCCCCGCATTACTTCGATAATGTCGGTGCCTAATCTCCGTTGGAGCTTAAAAATCGTGCTGAAATCCCAGCCTAACTAGCATCAAAAAAGTCTGTGGCTACAGTTGACCTAGCCGACAGTTTATTAGATAGGCTCCAGAGCACATAAGAAAGGTGATCCATAGGGGCTCAGCCTCATTGCTTGACTTCAACAGCAGCCTTATCGTAATAGTGAACATAGACATTGTAATCCCGAAACCGGGTGATCAAACGAATCCAGATATACAGATGATCGGTCTCAGAATACAGGTTGAATTCCGTTGCATCGTTGGTAGGCTGTGCATAGCGGCAGAACCGCCGCATAGTATCCAGCGTTTTGAAGGCCGGCAGTTTGAACAGGGCACTCTGGAACTCGTCGATTTCTTTTACCAGCTCCGGAGCCGGTTTTTTCTCACGCTCGTCATGCCAGGTTGTCCACCACCGGCACCCGTCATAATCGGAGCGGGAGTAAGCCGCCTCGCTGACAGGTCGCTTGGTGGCCTGCATGGGGGGAGTATAGGTGTGCTGGAACACTTGATCGAAGCCGCAGGTGGTCTTCAGATAGCAGTCACGACTTTTTTTGGGCCTCAACAGCCGCCCCTGCTTAATCGCGTCCCATTCTTCAAGAGGCAAGGGAATATGCGCTGCATCTCGGAGAGCTTCGTCCATCCCGCAGGCCTCACAGATCTGGACATCCACATAGCGGCTAAGGGCGTTTACCATCAAATGGGGAGCCAACGGGGCGCCACACCGCAGACATCTGGGCGGATCTGCGGCGTCACCGTCCGCATAAAGTTTTTTGTCTTTACGCCAGGCTGCTTCTAACAGCCCCTTGGGGTAGAGCAGCAGTTTCATTGTCAAGTCCTCCTTTTTTGAGATTTCTTTTTCTTTCCTGCCTGCTGGCGGATTTCTGCGGTTTCTTTGAAAGTCTGGATAAGGGGATTTTCGTGTCTTGTGTCACTCTGGCGCCGCCGATCTTCTGACCAAGGCGGGTATACAGGAAGTTCCCCTTGATAAAACGAAAGCAGGTTGGTGGCCATATCTTCTTTGCGGCGGTGAATATAGCGTTGCACAGTTTGGGTCTCGCAGTTAATGATTGTGGTCCGCAGCATAATTCCGCGCTGCTCAAAAATATACCGCAAGCAGTGAGCCGGATCTTCGGCTTCAATCCATAATGGGAGCGTATCATCAGAGCCTTGGAGTTTTCGCCATCCGCTGTAATCCGTGTAGTGGAAGTGAGGAACATGATTTGCGAGCCGGCGAAGTGCCAAATACAAGCGTTCATATTGGCGGCCAAGCTCTCCTTTCAATCGCCTGGAATAGTAGGTATAGCCGTCAGGGTCAAGCTTTTTAAGCTTCTTGCTATTAAAGAGATATTCCACATTATCCACTCCATTTTCAGAGCGAATTTGGCCTGTTGGTTCTCCTAGTCCGTTGCGCTTAATCCATGCATAAAACCGTTTGCCAGTGGTCTTTGTGTTGACAAAACCACAGTCCTTCGGCCGCAGACCACCCAGATTTGTGGTGAGAGTGTCCCAGAATATCAACTGCCCGAAATTCTCTTGATAAAGTTTGATAGCGAGGTTGCCTTCCGGGTAGGTGGCAACTTTAATGGTTATGGCATAGTCTGTTCCTTTCATTTTGAATGGTATTGGCTGCATTGCTTTCCTCCAAGCAAAACCGGTGGGCTGCAAAAAGCAACCCACCGGTCGTTGTGTTGTAAGACTGACTCCAGAGTGCAGGATAGGGGAGAGCAGCCTCGTCGTCATTGTTGTTTATGCGCTTTTCCCGCTTTGCTGTGAAGCAAGGTAAGAGGCGTACCCATCCGGATCAAGCTCTTGCAGCCGATCTGCTCGGAAACGGTATTCCGGGTACTCGCAGAACCCGCTGCGCTGTAGGATGCCAGTAGGGACTGCCAGCCCGTTGCGGATGATCCAAACAGGAAAGTCGGGGTCCCCGTTGGTGTCAATGAATGCACAGTCTTTCTGACGCTTGCCGTCCAAATTGACAGTCAGAGATGCCCACGGCTCGGGATAGCCGTCCTCCCAGGCCACCATTTGAATTGCAAGATTGCCGCCTACATAAGAGGTAACTGTGAGCTGGATCTGGTGGGTAGAGCCGTACTTCTCATAGGGGAGAAGAGCGGTGGCGTGGTTGGTTTCCACAGATGCGGGATGGCTGTCTTCGTTGCAGCTATCAGGCATTAGTCCCAATTCCCAGCAGATTGTGAGAATGTCTGCCCGGTCTACCCGATAGACAGTTCGTTTTGCATATTTGGGGCGGAAGAGCAATTCGCCGCTTTCAAGGAAAAATCGCCCCTCCTTCCCACCGTAGATATGGCGCCGCCCATCCAGAAGATACTGCATCTTTCGGGCGTCTCTTTCAATTTTTGGGGTGTCATACCAGGTGGAATACTGTACCGCCACATGCAGGTTCGGATGGCTTTTAAATTCCGTATCCAGAAATTCCAGCAGCCGCTCACAAAGCACCCTGCGCTGAGAAACTGTCTGCCGTTCATTGAAGGTCAGCGTAAAATAAGAATAATCTCTGCCAGAGAGTCCACAGCCGTGTGCAGTATTGCTGAAATCGTTGCACCAGAAATAGACTTCCCAACCATCGCTGAGGTAGGGGGCCGGCTCCTCTTCTGTGTAGCCGTAGCAAATGAAATTATGAGCAATGGCAGCCATGATCGGAGCCATAACCGCGTTTCTGTGTTCGGCGGCCTGCCGGAGCTGAACGGTATCCCTGATTCCGGCCGCATGAGCCATTCTGTTTTCTTCCTGCTGCGCTTCCGTATATAAGAACTGCAGGCGCAGAGAATAGATGTCCTCCATTGCATATCCTTTGGCGATCCACTTTGCGTTGGATGGTTTCACATAAGATGTATCATGGTATATGATCATAAAACTGTCCCTCCATAAAAGTGCCCAGCAGATTGCAAGAAAACAATCTGCCGGGCTTTTGACACTTACTCTGAATGAACCAGAAGGGTCTTTTTCTCATAGTCAAAGAGTCAACATTGATGTGCCGTCTTTGTCTTCCCATTTGACGATTTGCCCCTGCTGCTCTTTCAACCGGGCAATATGTTCTTTCCACTCTTTGCGAGCTTTCTCTGCGCGCAGCAGTTCGGCAGTCTGCTGTTCTGGTGTGAGAGCAGAGAAGGCAAACTCACGCTGATCGGACTCCAAATCATAGATGACCCGCCTTGCGATGGACAATGCCAGCTCAGATACGGTGGGGGCGTGTTCCTCAAGAGCCTGCCGGCCGCGGTGGAACAGGTCCATATACGCATGGTACTGTGCTTCGGTGATCAACTCCCAGCCGTAAGCATCCTGGATCTCATTTTCACTGTGGTACTCCATAGCGGCATCGAAATCAGCCTGCCGTGCGGCATTTTCCTTATCTATGCGGCGCTGAAACTTGGTACAAACTCGCTCCAATTCTTTGATCAGAAGAGCACAGGCGTCCGATTCCAACAGATAGCCATGGGCCTCGCTGTTCAGATATTTCTGCTTTTTTGTCATGCGGCTGCCTCGACAGGGCCAGGAACCTCATAGATGACCTCAACGGGAAGCAACGCACCGCAGGAAGTATCCTCCATAGTCTGCCATTCTCCGTTTCGCCAAACCTGTGCGGTAGCGTCGTTATAGACCTCCGGCGCCAGATGATGGTCGCTCATGCATTCTTTGGACACATAAATGCACATATGCTGCAGGTAAAAAACATGGAGGACCTGAAGAATTTCCTCTCTCAGCTGTTTCGCCAAAGCAGCGATCTCATTCATGTCCTGCCGCTCAAAAGCAGCCTCGGAAATCCGCTTCAGACATTGGGAGTCTTTTTCCGCTTCGTTGGCATAGCTCGTTGCCTCATCTCCATACTTTTGTTTGATGCGAATACCCCCGAGAGACACATGGCGGGTGTACGCCGTAGCGGCTTTGCAGATGCTTTCCTTCAACTCCTGATAGGGTTTCTTATACTTGGTTTTCAGCACATCCATAGGCACGACCTCCAGATTGCGGCGGAGTGTGTCCAGATGCTTTTCCAATTCTTCACGAAGAGCCTTTTCCATTTCGTCCATAAAAACATATCCCTCCATTCATTTATCAGTATCAGGCTGTCGGCTGATTTCCGTCAAAAGCGCCGCCGCTACTTCAGACACCGCTTCCCAATAGGCCTCCTGATAAGCAGAACTGCTTCTTAACTGTGCAAGAAGGCGCCGGGGAAAATCCGGAGAGGCCAGCAATCTTTCACGCTGGGATACAGTAAGCTCCTGAAATTCCTCCCAGTCTTCAACTTGCTCTCTAAAGTCCTCGCGCATATTTTGCGCCTGCCAGAGACCAGCCACATTTTCCATAAAGCAGGGGGCCATCGGCAACGAAAAACTTTTCAGCTCAATGGAAAAGTGGTTTTCACAATACTCACCGTCCAGATAGCATTCATAGCTATTTTGCGTCTCTTCCTCCACAAACTGACTCTTTTGGCGCCAACTATCAATGCTGCCGCCGTCCTGTTCCTCCCGGAGATCATCATGGAACTGCCTCTGGGCATCGATCAGACTGGTGAATGGGATCTCATAAGAGCCATATTCTCCGTCGCTGGCCCAGTGGGAAGCCACAATATAAAGTGTCGCTTGGGGATAATCCTGTTTCGGAGCCGGCAAAGGAATCAACATTTCCGGTGACATGATAACAAAATCAAGTCCCAGATCCTCCACACTCTTTGGCTCATGGTAGAGTTCAGAAAAAGTCCGTTCCAGAGCTTTGCGGTCAGCGGAGAGAACAGGCAGGTCAAACCTGCAGTAAATATCCGGCGTGTCGTTTTCAGTTTCTTTGTCGGTTCCGGTGCGGATCTCGAAGATGGTTCCAAAGAGTCCTTCGTATTCGCTCTGATCGTTGGCAAAGACCCGTGCACCGATTTTGAAGCAGATGCCTTCGTGCCAGAGTTCTTCGTTTTCATTTTGGTAGATCGTAGGTCATACCTCCTTCTTTAGAGGGTAGGGGGTATATCCTTGCCCCTGGATTGATTTTGGCTATCCACGCCGGAAGTGGCGGCACCGTTCCTGAACATAAAAATGGGCGGCACCATAGGCGCGGTACGCCTGCATTTTAGAGGACTGCTTGACGGAACCCCTGCCGGGTAGGTTCAGCCGATTCTCAGGCGGTTTACACTTAAAGTTCGTCATCTTCTTCCCAAGGGGAATCTGCATCATTTGTATCAGCCTCCTTCTTTGTCATATGCTCCATGTGCTCCACGCTGGTGTGCTCTGAATCGAAAGGATAAGTACCAGGGACAGATCCTCGCTCCAAAATCGTGAAGCTGTTCCAACGCCCACAGTGTGGGCAAGAAATCTGGCCGCTGCAAGCGCGGTCAATTTGTTCTTGGGTGACTGTGCCGGCTTCGGGGCAGCACGCCATGCGAACAAAAACGATGTCGGCAGTGTTCAGTATTTCTGGCCGATATTTTGCGTTAAAGGGGATAAAACCGATCCATTGAGGATTGTCGAAGATCCGGGAAGCATGAAGCTGGAGCGCCTCCTTCCGCATTTCAGACACAGATGCTGAGACATAGTTGTGCTCATTGCACCATTGGATAAGCGCATTCAGCAGCGGAACCTCATTTTCCCGCTCGATGACAGCCTCCACCAGCTTGCACCAGTCACATTCTTCGATCTCACCTAATTTGGTTTTGACAGCCCGCCAAGGAGTATATTTTTTATCTCGGCCAGCACCGGTGCTGTTACAGCGGAACACTCCATATTGCCAGCGGATATCCTCGAATGTAGCTTCAGAGAGGGTTTTCCCACCGGGCAGTCTATAGTTCTCATACTTCATGGATGTGGTTCCTCAGCTGTTGGATTCATAGATGACGGTAACTCTCCGCTTAAAACCAGGGGAAGTGCCGCACTCCATATCCTGAGAGGAATTGGTTGGCGGTCTATTTCCCGCAACGCTTCATCCATCCAGCACTTTTCACAGATATAAACATGAGCGTATCGGCTCAGCGGGTTCAGAAAAAAGTAATTGCCGGTATATAACTCATTGTGGCCGCACCTTGGGCAGAGAATCTGTTGTTCCGATTTCTGAAGGGGTAAAAGCCGCTCAAGAAACACTTTGATTTTATCTTCGCAAATATTCATGCCGTATTCTCCTTGATTGAGGCATTGGTTCTATTCACACCAGCTTGGCCGACGACGATATAAAGTCAAGCCATGGATAGGGAGGTTCTCTTTGTCATTGGTTACTCGGATAAATCCCTTTTTGTAGGCCACGACCTGGACTTCCTCATTTGTTTCGAGACAGAACACTCGTTGGCCGTTCATTTTTCTGAGTTCCTGCAGAGTGAGAGGAAACTCGTCATCATGCGTGCCTTCAGGCAGCGGAAGACCAGCCAATAGCATCTGAAAGGCAGTCTGAAAACCGGATTCAAACGCTTGTTCAGTAACGGCGCCGTGTTGCTCACCAACAGCGATCTGATAGGCCTCGAACGCTTTTATGGCTGACGGGGATTTCTGCAGGATGTTTCGCAGGGCTGCTTCGGCAGCGGAAACCGACTTGTCCATTTTTTCCTGCTCACTGCTCTGCGTTTTGAACACGCTCGGCTCATAGTCACCGTAGTAGAGGTCGTGCAGAAAACTGGATGTAGGAGCTGCACTCTGCGGCGAACCTGCCTCAAGATGTGCAAGTCCGTCAGCAATTCGTTCCATCGCCTTGATAAGATTGGGCAGCTGGGCCTCAAAAAAGCGGTGACCGTATATCGTTTCGTGGAAATTCAAAGGTTGGCACCTCCTGTCAATGAAAGAACCACCGACGGTACAAAAGATGCGGTGGTTACTGATTGAGACCTCTGATAAGGTCATAGACCATCCATAATAGATACTGAAAATCAGCCAAAACAGTCGTGCTGCATAGCCTTATTGCAGGCCAGAGAGAGGCCTGTCATCAACTGCGGCATAGCCTCCATATACTGGGGTGTAATACCCAAAGCATCCAATGCTTCCTGCACATCGCCGGTGTAACTATACTCGTGATTCTCCAATTCCTGGAGGAACATATCAAATATAAAGCCTTTCCCCGTTTTATCCGAGGAAATGGCATCTTCCAGTTCTTTGCGATGTCGGGCGAGCATTTCATCCAGCTTGGCAGCATCGCTTTTGCGGCAGTAGCCGCCACCGAAAATACTGCACATCTGGCAGGTGTCCGAAAGAGAGAGGCCCAGTGTGCGCATCCCTTCGGCAAACTGTTGTTTGTTGAACGCAAAGAACATAGGGAATGCGTTGATTTCCGCCTGTTGGCGGTTACGCATCTCCTGATATTGATTGGTACTCATGCAACGCTCCTTTCCTCTGCTGTGCTTACGGCCAGTGGTGTCACACGCCATTCTTCCGGGTGACGCTGGTTTCGGCAGATCTTTTGCAAAATTTCATGCTTGCCGCAGACGGCATATTGCATCCATTGATGGCATGGTTGACCGTTGCCGTTCTGTGAAGAGAGATGCTCCAGCACATAAATCACGGGTGCCACCTCACTCTGAAGGAGCCAATTTGCGAAGCTCGTTCAGCAAGCTGCGGTTGTTCTGCTCGTACTGAGGCAGGAATGGCTGATCCAGCTCAAAATGATAGTAGTGATAGAACAATATCTTGAATACAGCTGCTTGGCGCATTTCTTCCGGCATACGGTGCATCAGCCGGCCAATCTCTGGGATGACCAGATATTGTTGCTTCAAAAATTCCTTGTCCTCTTTGGGAAAGTTGTGGTACAGCCAGTCTTTTACCAATACCTTTCCGCCGTTGAAGTGATGCTGCTGATTATCATCAAAGCACAGGCAGTATTCAAAATCCCGTCCACGCTCACCAGGCCCCACCGAGAACGGGTAAAGGCGGCAGGTTCGAGGGCGGGCAGCATAGATGCTGCACTGGTTTTCGCGCAGAAAAATACAAGTGGCATCTGCGCCGACCGTTTTGAGTACATAAATGGGATAACCTTCATCGGTAAGCGGCATGGGTTCGCAGTATCGGAGCAGCACATCGTCCGTGCTGCTGATACCGCAATGCTGGTTACGCAGGTGCTTAGCCATCCGGTAGGCATCCAGGCTCTCAACCATGACGCAATTTTCAATATGACGGCAGCAATGACCGCAGCAACTGCAGTGATATGAAACGAACTCCTTTGCTCGTACCGACACGGCAAGGGTTTTGGATTGCTCTTCCATCGTATTCCTCCATAAAAAAGGCCGCGGCAGACAAAGACGCCTGCCACGGCCGGGACTTATGGGGCGTGGCCCCTTACTTGTTGAATTCTACGCGCACGCGGCCAGGGCCGTATAAGCCGGGAAGACGGCCGCCATCGGGAAAGGGTCCATAGAGAGGTAGTAGTCAGAATTGAGCGTCTCAAAATGGATCATATCCGCCGACTGCTCGTGGATCGCCACGACGGCCGAGGTGCGGTAGGTGGTGCCGTTGGCACGCAGAAAAGCGCAGTTACCCAGAACCAGCGGGCATAAAAGCGTTCCGTGCATCACGATGGATTTCTTCGATTTCGTCATAGTGTTCAACCTCCATTCAGTCGAATTTTACTTGATCTGGTGGCGCGTTTGCCTTATTCGTAGCACATCTCCAAAACCACCAGACGAACCTCTTCCAAAACCTCTTTAATACGCTTCATGGGGATTTTTTCACGACTGGCGATCTCCCGGATGCCATAACCACTGCTTTTCATACGAATAATCTTCATCTGTTGCTGAGAAACACGGCCCGCCAAATCATGAAGCAACAGGCGCATTTCAAGATCCAACATTAGATTATCCTGTGTCGGCATCATTTCTTCCGGCGAAAGACTGTCGGGATGGGGCCCCACATGAATACTGACAATTTCGGCGTTGCGTTTTTGACGAAATTGTCCCTTAAAGTGATTTGATAAGCTACGAGACATGTATTTCCAGGCAATCGTAGCAAAAGAGTAATCCTGCAGCTGTTCTCTCAAAAAAAAGTCCTGCACTGCTTTAAGATAGCCAAAAATGATTACATCATAGAATTCATCTTCAGCCAAACGGTTATCATTCAGAAATTTATAAACCAGGCCGTGATGTTCGGCGGCAAACTCTTGCTGTTCCTTTGTTAACGGTACTTCACACAACATATATATTTCCTCCAGTCTAAAACAAAAAAAGGGATACCCCCGGCGTGAGCCAGAGGTATCCCTTGATGACATGTCATGCGGTTATGCCCGCAGAAAATCCATTATGCCGGCAGCTTTTCGTAGTCGCCGTTGATCGCCCCGACCGCATAGCTCCCATCAGGATTTGCGGCTTCGGTGGCGGATGCGGGGATCTCATACTCGCAGTCGTTGGTGCGCTGCTCTTCGTTGATCAGGGCCCGCTGGATGTTGATGAGTTTGATTTGCTCCTTGAAGCCATTGGCATAGGCACGGATCTGACTCAACTCCTCGCCCTGGAAGTCGCGCACGAGACGGAAGGTGGCAACGCTGTAGTCGTTGCTGCCGTTGTTTTCCTTCTTCAGCGAGATCTGCACCAGGCTGCCGTAGGTGGCACGCCGCCGGTAGACAAAGGCTCTGTTCAGGAACTCTTTGAACGGCTTGATGCTGGTGGGCGGGAGCGAGATCAGCAGAGGCATATACTCGCCGCTGCGCAGCAGGTAGATGTCCCGCATATTCTTGCACGCCTTGCCCCGTCCGCCGTCTCGGGCCGAGCCATACTCGTTCATCGGGCAAGTGGCGCAGGCGCCGCCAGGTTCACCAATTCCCGTCTTGCCGTCCACAGAGGAGCAGAGAGGCTTGGTGTCCTCGTCATACTCACTGCCTTCCGGCCAGAGGGTGCAGGCGGCGTGATTATAGAGAATCACGCCCTCCAGCGTCCGGGCATAGTCCGGATTGTCCGGGTCCTCGGTGGGGATCTCGAACTGCAGCTGGCCGCCGGCGGGAATCTTCACCCGCTGGAAACTCATCATCTGCAGACCGTCGGCATCCTCCGCGATCTCCTCGCTGCTGAAGTCGCCATCTACCATGGCGGGAAGCAGGAAAGCGTTCTGCTCGGGAATGTTCATCATGGAAGTGTTCTGTTCGTACATAGTTCGTTCCTCCTTAGAATTGACTGGTTGGCAGCCACTCAGGCGGCCATCTGATTGATACGGCTCCACTGCCTTGCCGGCATGGAAAGAATGTTGTAGCCGATGCCCTCCAGAGCGGTGGCTCTGTCATAGTCCTCGACATCCTGGCTGTGGCGGGTCACTGCGTTGGACAAGCCATACAGCGTCAGATCGTTTCCTTCAATCAGCCGCTGCAGCACACCGGAGCTTTCTTCTTCCGTGATATGAAAGTCTCTGCTGACCAGCTTGACGACACCAGGAACATCCGCGGTATTCATCCGGGCGTCTTTGGCATCTTTCATCAGGTTGACCACCTGAGTGAAACGCACCTCATCCACCACGGCCCGTACCGTATCCTGAATCTTCATGGCAAACGCCTTATCGTCGGCTTCCAGCGTCTTATCGGAGTACAGCTGATAGTTCTCCGTGGCCTCGTTGACGCGGCCAACATGATTGCGGCGCGTCTGGGCATCGTTGACCACCATGCCATTGCTGCACACCAGACGGTAGACCAGCGGCTGGATATTCACCGAGCCAAGGCCCACCTCGCTGTTGCTGATGATGATGCCTGACTGGACGATATCGCCGGGAGAGACCTCTGCTTGCAGCCGGGTGTTCACCACCTTGATATACATACGGCTTTCGGTGAGCTGGCAGCTTTCAAAGTGCATTCCTTCCATATCCTGCAGGACAGGAAGAACGATGCCGGCAATATCCAGATTGTCGATACGCCGATAGCGGTTACTAAGGAATGCCCGGGCGGTGCCGCCAATAGTGCGGACTAAGCGCACAGCGGGTTCACGCTCGAACCAGGCGTTCACATTTTCCGAAAGCAGCTGGGGATGCTGTGTCAGCATCTTGTCGTAGTAGGCCGCCGGGATCTTCAGATGGGTGCCGATCTGCCTGTGGGCGATGGCATTGATCTCCAGCGGCTCCACAGCCATCTCGCCAGACGGGGTATAGGCATTGAGATATAAGTCCGAGCCAAAAGGCTCCAGACGGAGGCTTCGGGTATCCATCACATAATCGGCCTTCAGTTCGGCCTGACGCTGGATCTCCTTTGCCATCTCAACAAGGCTTATCCCGGATTTCATTGTGTTTCACTCCCTTCTTTGTATGATGGTGCTTACCAGGAGACCTGAATGCCCTGCGCCGTTGTTTCGGCAGAAAGACCATTGCTCTCAAATACTTCCACCAGACGGGGCCAGTAGACCTTCGCCGGAAAGTTGGAGAGGTGTTCCTGCGGCACCAACTCCTCACCCTGCTGAATGCAGATGTCACCGTTTTCACGCAGAGTGAGCTTACTGTGACCACGGGAGTTCAGATCTGCCACCAGTGCCTCCAAAACCGTGCGTCCGCTGTTTTCATACCAGATGCGCGGATCAATGGGCTGCTTGTTGGGCGGAATATTGGCCGGGTCGTCAGCCCCTGCTTCAGTCTTGGACAGAGGTACGATCCGGAGCAGGTCACAGCGGATAGCTGCGTCCTTGCCGAAGGTGATGTCCGCATGGTCAAAATCATCCACGTTGTAAAGGCGGATGCGTCCGGTACCATTGGTGCGGATCAGCTCGGTCGGCTTAGGTTCGCACCACTCAAAGCAGGCGTTTGCATACGAGGAGCGCAGGTAGGTCAGGATGCGGTGATTTGCGTAGCGGAGCAGCAGATCATCTGAAATCGGTTCTTCCAGTTCCGGGACCTGAAATGTGCTCCGGCCAACGCCCTCGGCATGAAGCTGCCGTTCCCGCTGCTGGCGCTGCCGGCGGCGTTTGGCCTGCTGCATATAGGGGAGCAGGAGGATCAGTACGACCCAAAGCCCCCAGAGGGTGAATACCCCAATCAGCAGCCAAGCCTGCCATGGTCCGCGCACCAGAGCCATGATGGCGATAACAGCACCGATCAGAATGGTGATGCTGCCGCTCAAAAGTCCTTTGTCGTTACTCATTTTTGTTGCCGTCCTTCCTTTAGATTTTGCCTGAAAACAAAAAAAGAGGGACCGCACCAAGTTTTTCAGTCCATTCTGAAAACTTGATACGGTCCCTCTGAGGTGCCGGTACTTATCCCGGCAGGGGTTCGCGGTTACCGTCCATCACCTCTGCGGGTGCAGGAACAGTCTCCGCTTGGTCGGAGCCATTCTGATCACTTTCCGGCTTTGCTCTGGAGGTTTGTCCGGGAAGGTAGCCAAAGTCAGTCAGCCATACTTTCAGCTTCTTGACCGTGCTTCCGTCCTTTTGGCGGACATCCACCAGTTTTTGCGATCCGGTGAGCCAGATCATGCTGCCCTTTCTAACCTTGAGCTTCATGAGCCTGGCAACAGCGTCGCCACGGGCCCATACCTGATAAAAGTCCGGCTGGTTACCGCCGTTTCGCTCCATAAGGTCAAAGCAGACATACGGTTGTTTTGTCTGGCCTTCTTTGGGAACAAGATCATGCATGACTCGGCCAAATACATGGATCTGTGCCATAACACTTCCTTTCTTCGCCTTTGGCGTTACTATCTATATATAAAAAGTGCCAGCAGCAATCCGGCCACAAAATGGGCGCGGAGATACCACTGACACTTGCATACAAACTTAACAGCGTGTGCAATGCGGGCTTTTGGCCTGCGGTACAGAACATCGGTCTGTATCCCATACGGGAAGCGCACAAAAATCAATTACAAGGTAAGTGTAACACTATATCTTGTGTCTGTCAAGTGATATAATTCTATATATAGATATTTTCGCGCGGCGACTTACAACATATGGTTCATGTAACGATAGTAGTCATCCAGCAGGTAAAACTTCAATCTTCTGGCATAAGTTTTGCCATAGTGAATTGTCAGACCGTAGATGTTTCCGGTACCATCCACTCCAAGGGGACCCAGCCAGCAGTAGTTTTTGCCCTCGTCAAAGAACCAGAGCTGAATGTCCTGGTATTCTTCCTCGGTTACAAGGCCGGAGGCGGCCAGTCGGCAGCAATCTTCTTCCTGGAGCATTGGGCGGGAAAGAAAGCGGCGATAGAGTTCGTCCGACAGGCACAGGGCCTGCTGGTAGGTCAAAGGATTCGAATGACTTAACCACCAGCGTGTGACATCTTCAAAGGAATGCAGCTTCGGCTTTGGATTAAGCGCACGGAAAGTTTGGAGAAAGGCCTGCACATCTTCCGGTTTTGCCGGCGGCGGGATCGGGATTTCTTGTACTTTATTATCAAAAAATCCAAAAGCAATCTGTTCGCCGGTCTTATCTTCCAGAAGAAGAGAAGTTCGGGAAAGCGGAGATACCAGAAAATGTTCCATGGCAAAATTGGCATCCAGGAATTGCTGGATTTTGTATTGCTCAATGGTGTGTGGCTTATACATTGGCGAAACCTCCTTTTTGATGTTCCGCTTATTAAATAGGGAAGTATTTTCACTTTTCTGCAATGCAGATTAAATTTGAAAAGGCAAGCAAAAACTGCGGCACCATAACGGTTTGGACGGCACCGCAGCTTTTCCCTATTTCGTGGGTTCTTGTTCAAGGTTTTCATCCGCAGAGGAAGTCGTTTCAAGCTCTTCATACCCCAGAAAACTATTGGTAGAAAGGGCTGCGTCCAGGTAGTCATTTCCAACTGCGGGACGGCTCCCCGTCTGGAAATAGAATCGGTAGTGGGAGCCAATCCGAAACCTGGAAGCTTTGCTCAAAAGCAGGGTGGTTTCTGCACCTTGGGCATCTACTAACTGTACCTTGCGATAACGATGCAATGCGGGGGTAGTGACACCGGTACAAACTCCTTCGACTACCTCATACCGGCCACGAGCGGCGGTGCTCCACAGGCTTCCGCTCAGCACCAGCGAAGCGATGAAAATAATTCCGCCCAATGCCAGAAGGATGTGATCTGTGGTTGCGGTAAAAATTACGAGACTGACAGCGAGGCTGGCAAGTCCGGCCAAAGCAGTCAGTAGAATCTTACGCCGCAGCACAAAGGGGAATTGATCCCATTGTTTTTTCATGTGCTGATCCTTTCAAAAATGATTTGCTGGCGCAGATACAGGTTGGCCACGGCCAGCGTGACAGCCTGACTGCTCCGGCTGTTCTTCATCATGCTGGCGATATTCTGGCAGGTGGTCTCGCTGTCACCGTACACCTTTTCCATCAGGACCCGTTCACTGGGGAGAGAGAAGACATCCTGCTCCACACATTTGATGATTTCGGCGGTGGAAAGAAGCGCCTGATGGGCCAGCCTCATTACACGGGATTCATAATCAGTCCGGCGGTCTTTATGGAATAGCTTCATAGCCTGCTTCATCGTTATCCGCCGGCTGAGTACCAGTTTGGCAGCGGACACGCCGCGTACAAATGCGGAGCCATTGGTGGGGATGACCCCAAGAGAGCTGAGCAGGTCGTACAATGCATCGAATTCTGTTTCGCCGCATCCGGATACCAGAAGGCCGCGGATGAGCAAACGGTTGACGCAGGCATCCCAGGGACGGGCAACACATCCGCCCAGGGAGGAGGCCAGCTTGTCACACTGGCAGGAAATATCATCCCATTTGGAGATCCGCCAGTTCAGTGCAGTCCACACGACCATTTCCTGAATATCCACCATGTATCGCTCCCCACCCAGCACAATGACCGGGCAGGAATGTCCGCACCCGTTGGCCTCCCGCTCCAGACGGCCGACCGCAGTATACAGCTTTTTTAATTCCATAGCTTCAAAACCTCCTTTTAAATATCCTTTACTGCTGTATGACCGCGGTTTTCAACAGACTTAAAGCAGACTTGCCAAAAAGCGGGGATCACAGCGCAGCTTGGCCGCAGAGCGAGAGATCCAGGCGCCTACATGGGAAGGAGGCACATGATAGATTTCCGCAATATCTGTGACCCGCATCCCTTGTAGTTTAAGAGCAAGCGCCTCAATACCGAGTCTGGCTACACCGTCATATTCCTGTTTGCTGGCCTCCAGGAGCGACAGTGTTTCTACCAGGGACATACGAGCATCAAAATCATCGGCCTGCGGTTCCAACGCCTCACCGTCTGCCGCCAACTCGCCATGCTCGCCAATGATAAGACGGCTGAAATGGCTCCGGTGATTGCATACCTTTCTACAGTAGGATAAGAGACCGTTTTTTACGACTGTTTTGGCGTAGGTGGAAAATTGTGCCCGCCCGTCATCCTTATAAGTGGTTGCAGCTTTGCAGAGCCAGAGGCATCCCTCTTGAAACAAATCGCTGTACTCCAGGCCGCAAATGGTGGGATTGACATGGATATAGTCACAAATCACCCAATGTACCACAGGCAGATTCTGTGCAACGAGTTCCTGTTGTGCTTTCGTTAGGCTATTCATATTTTCGCCCCCCATCAGGCTGCCGCCTTCATGTCGGCGGGAGGGCCAGACGCCTGTTTGCACAGACGAATCACTTCATCGCACATCCAATCAGAAAATTGTCCGATATGAGCCTGGTGCTCGTTTAAGCCCAATTTGGCCTGTAGCCAGATATAGACCTCCCATTTTTCCATGTTCCGGCTCTGTTGCAGCTGACGAAGCGCCTGGTGCGCCAGAATCCGTTTGTGTCGCAGATCACCATTGGCCAAGACTCCCATGGGCAGGCGCGTCCGATCATGGGCGCTCACATAAGCGTCACAGGCAGGCCAGCGATCACAGAGATAGAGAAATTTTCCCTGAGAGCGCCGGTTGTGCCCATATACAACACTAGCGGGGCGAAGCGAAGCGTTGGCGTGACAATATGGGCATTTAATTTTTTTTGACTTCATCATAAAAATCATCACCTCCAAAAACGCGCCGATGGCGGCGCAATGACGTCTTTTTGGGTATAAATTAGGGAGCGCTGCCACAGGACCACGCAGAGCAAAGCTGGTGAAGTGTGCAGTTAGACGGGTCCGGCGTGTGCCATTCAATGTATTTTGAAAAGGCAGATTCAAAGGAACGGCGCGGCAGGACAGCGCTGCACTCGGCGGGATCAACTTGCTCGCCGGTCAGCTGATGAACCGATTCGGCAGACAGCAGCATGACCTGCCCGCACTCATCCACGGTAAACAGAAAACCAGAGCATGGTTTTTTTCGCTCATGTGGGCAGACCTCACAATCACAGGGGATAAAAATGGCGTTGTGCCAGTTCCCACCGACGGCACGTAGAAAGGAATAAAATTTGCAGGGTGTACTCATCCTGTACCTCCGTTATCCTACATTTGAAAAAATAAAAGCGGGGGCCGGTTGTGTATATCCACAAACCGACCCCCGCATATTGGCACTTAGGCGAACAGGCCCTCGATCTCCTTGGTAATCCGGGGGATGACCGTATCGTTGAAGATGAGGGTCAGAGCCGCCAGGAGCAGCGCACCGAGGACGACAGCGATGATGATCTTCACAGCGTCAGAGATATAAAAATCGCCGCGCTGGTTGGAGAGCGCCGTGCGGGCGCGAAGGACGAGGCAGTTGGCTTTGTTGCAGATGCAGCTGGTAAACTTCTTCATGAAAATACCTCCTGAGAGTGTGATTATTGAATGGTTGGGTGCAGCCTGTCAGGAGCGACGGATCGGCTTGAGCAGGCCGTTTTTGTTGGAACGGGGCTTGTCAGGATATACCTTGGGCTTCTGATGCAGAAGCTGGTGGAACCGGCGGCGAATCCGATTTTCGCCGTCAGGCGGAATAAACTTTTTCTTCGCCATGGAATTCTCCTGTTCAGACGATAAATCAAGGCCGGCCTGCTGACAGGCCGGCCTTGTGGCAAGGTTGATAGCAGCCGGTACGCCGGCTGCTATGGGAACCCGCTGACATACACGGTATCACCTCCTATATGGGTTGGTTCCCGAGCGGGGGAGTTGGTATATAAAGCTCAGACTTGAAGTGTGAGCGGGAACCTGTCAGCCGAAGAAAGCCCCGAGAGAAGCAAGCACCTCCGTACAGAGGACAACCAGATAGATGATCATAATACAGATCAGCATCATCATGGAATAACGCTGGATCTTCTTGGGCCGTTTGGCAGCTTCTTTTTTCAGGTTGTTCTGTTCAATCTGCCGCATATCAAAGCAGATCATCTTGAAGTACATCCGCTGGTCGTCACCGCGTAGTACGCCAATCAGGCCTCGGATCACATCAGACAACATGGGGCTGCCGATGCGGGTCTCAAAGTGAATCAGAGCGTTTTCATAATTGCCGGTTTTCATGTCAGCAATCGTCTGATCCAGCTCCGCACCGAAATCCTTACCTGCAACGCGACGATAGGAGGTGAGGATCTTCAGTACATCACGGTCATTCTCCAGATTCTGCCCAATGGTCAAAGCAAATCGGGGTATCTCACTTTCAATGAGTTTGCGGCGCTTTTTAACATAATCGAAGACGCTGTAATAGGTCGAAAACCACAGCGCCACCGCCAAACCAATCAGGATCGGAACGGCCAGCGGCATAAGCGGCGCCATGAGCAAAGCGCAGAGACCAACGGCGCCCGCCCGGACCCATGCCCGGGCGGTATAGACTTCCGGTGACAGTTCCAAGCCGACAATGTCCAGTGCCCGCTGAAGCTTATTGCGCTTGAGCTTATCCAGTTTCAGATAAGGAGCGAGCAGCCCGGCGATCTTGGTAGTGTAAACATCCAGCAGCTTTTCTGCTTTGATGCCCTGCTGCTTACGGGCCAGCATCATCATCCGGGAGGTCTTCTTAGTGGGAATGTCCACGAAGGCGCAAGACAGGTTATAGGTGGCGAAACCAAAACAGATGATCGCCAAAAGAGCCAGAAGCGTCATGCGCCGTCACCTCCGTATTCAATGGGTTTGCTCAGCTTCATGATCTGGGTCAACGCAAACAGTATGATGGCTGCACAGATCGCCAGAGCGATTTTGCCGGGAGTCGTAAAAATGAGGGTATGGAACCAGTCTTTGTTCAGGAAATAGAGCAGCGGCACATTGGCAATCACCAGGAACATCATTGTGATGGCTTCCCGGCGCGGCCCCTGCATCATGGCCTCCAGTTCAGACTGTACCACACGCACATCACTGAACTTTTGGGCAATGGTGGGCAGCGTGTTTTTCATGGAACGATCAGACTGGCACTGAATCAAGATGTTGCACCACTCGTGAAAGACCCGGTTGGGTATCTTCATCTTGAGGGAGTTGATGGCGCTTGTCAGATTGGCATTGATCAGCTCCGCCTCGTAGACGAAAGCTTCAAAATTGGCCTTTACTGGCTCGTTGATGTAGGGCAGGTTCTCTTTGACAGCCCGGATCAGATCCTCGGTGCGCAGATAAGAGGTGGTGATGATGGAGATGGCAGTCTCCAGTTCCTCATTGAGATGCTTCTTGTAGCTGGCGGCAGTGCTTCGCAGGTACCAAATGGGGGCAAGGGAAAATCCAATGCCCAGAATCGGCACCATATACACATTATTGATGAGTAGCGCCAGTACGGCACCCACCGCAAATAGGATAAGCGACAGCCGTTTGACGGCCTCATAACGGTCAGACCGGCCGGTGCCTTTCAGGATCTGCTTCAGCTCATAATCCTGATTGAAGAATCCCTTGGCAGGTGTGCCCATCAGAACATTGAGTTCATCAGACAATGTGGCCGCTTTGCGCTGGGAGCGGAAGAGAGCGTCAATGAAATCGCCCGGACGCACACCGAACAAAGCCAGGAGGCCCGCGCTGATAAGCGAAAAACATATGATATAGATCCACTGCAATGCTTAATCCACCTCCTTAGGGGGCTGCATGAACTCGGCCAATTCCTTGTTGGAAATACCGTTGTCCAGCAGGCGCTTTTTCAAAGTATCGGAGATCAGGCCGACCTTCCGATGGTGCCCGACCACACGGACATTCCCATCCCTGTCAGTCACATTGTCCTCTACCTCAAACTTATATAGTGTGTGGGAGACGAGCTGACCATCTCGGAAGTCCTCACCCTCCAGGATTTCCATGATTTTGCGGGAGCGATCCTCCAGCTGTTTGGTGAACACCACGATGGGGTAGGCCTCTACCATGATCTCCATGAGCACAGAGTCATCCATACTGTATTTGCGCTTGGCGAGGGTCATCATTCTGCGGTATGTGCTGTTGCAGGAATTGGAGTGAATAGTGGTACAGACCGTGTGGCCGGTTCGGGAGCTCTCTGCCGCAGACAGACTTTCCGCCGCAGACCGCATCTCACCAACGCCGATCACATTGGGATGCTTGCGCAGAACCCGCTCCAAGAGGAAGTCCTGGTTGATGTTCAGAGCCGGATTCTCGCTGGGGCGGGTCAGCAGGTGGATGACAGAATTCAGGATGTTGCCGTTCTCGTCCCGTTTGACCAGATCAAACTCACGGCTACCCTCCTCGATGGTAATGAGGCGCTGATTGTTGGGTACATTGGAGAGCAGCCAGGCCATGATGGTAGTCTTGCCGGAACCCGTGGAACCAGCGATGCACACACTGACACCGTACCGAATACAGGCCATCAGGAAGTGAAGCATCTCAGCTGTGGCGCTGCCGGAATCCAGAAGCTTCTGTTCAGAGACCGTCTGCTGATTGACGATACGGATGGAGGCATTGATACCAACATCCGGGTCCACGATAGGGGTCTTATCCACGGAGATACGGATGTTCTTATCCAGAAACCCCACCACGCTGGGCATCGTATCGTCGATGACCATGCCGCAGGCGTTGAGCATACGCCGCACCACATCAATGGCGTGCTGCGGAGAAGAGAACTTATCCGGGATCTTGATGCTGCGGCCGCCGGCCTCGATCACCTCAATGTCATTGTAGGCATTGATATTGACTTCCTCGATGCCGGGCTTGTAGATCCATTTCTTCAAAAAGGAGTACCCGGCCATATCTTCATAGAGCTGCTCGCAAAGCTGCTCGGTGGTCAGCCCGCTGATAGCATATTTGCGTTTGACGATGTACTGCACCATCAGTTCTTTCAGCAAGGCTGTGGCCCGCTCGGCATTGGCTTCGCCAGCTTCGGCAATGGTGGATGCGTGATTCTCAGCAAAATACCGCTGCACATCCTCCAACACCTGGTCATAGGTCAGCTCCTGATTGGCGGCAGGCGCAAAGAATATGTCGTTGAGGTTATTCATCGGCATCGTCCTCCTCGAACTCTTCCTCATCGTCAGGATCTTCCTCTGCGGCCTGTTCCGCCAACTCCATCTGCTCCAGCGCATCCAGCACCTTGTTGAGCGAAGCGGTGTACTTGGGATTGCAATATTTAATGGCCTGGAACATGCCACCCTCAGTGGCACAACGGTCGATTTCCTTGCCGTAGGGGAGCAAACCATCAAACCCTCCGATGATATACCCCATTTCATCCAGAGCGTGGAACGGCCGGGCCATACCGGCAAAGGTCAGGTGCTGATCGTAGTGAAAACGTCCATCCACCAGCAGCGGCTGATGGGCCTTCAAGTAGTTGATCCCTTTCAAATCAGGGGTGAGCAGTCTGACGACCAGATCACCGGATTCAATGGCCGCCGGTGTGAACACATTGGTCATGTTGGAACTGCAGTCCAAAATGACGAAATCCACCAGTTTGGCTGCCGCATTGACCAGCTGGAGTACCATGGCGTATTTGATTTCCGGGTAACTCAGAGGATTCTCACCAGCGGAATACCCCATCAGGCCAATGAACGGATAGCTTTTCAGAACCGTGACATGGCTTGCCACCAGCGAGGTATCAATCTCTACGCTGCTGAGAACCTGACCCACCGAGGCGTTGGTCTGAATGATCTGATCCGGCAGCCAGACCGGGAGCATGGGAACGCTGATCTCCGCGTTGATGATGATGGCTTTCCGCTTATCTCGGGTCAGGGCTTTTGCAAGAATGGCGGAAAACATACTTTTCCCGCTTCCCGGACTGCCCCAGACAGTAATGACTTTTCCCATCGTTTCCGACCTCCTTCTGTTACTCAGCCGGTTGGCTGGTGTCCGCGGGGGGCGTTTCAGCGCCGCTGTCCGGCGCCTCAGAACCGTCCTCGGCCGTAGGCTCGCTGCCCTCCGTAGTCTCACCATCTTCCGTCAGCGTTTCGGGAAAATAGATCTCCTGCAGAGTTTTGTCCTGCGCTGCCAGAAGTTCCTTGGCCAGCTGATCGTTGTTACGGGAGATCAGGGCCACATGGGCGACGCCGTCGTTTTCCATCTCTGTGATGATCCGGGCCTGCTCAGGTGTCGCCAGAACTGTGATGGTAGCAGATTGCTGCCGCTCTTCGTCCTCCGTGGGTTCCTTGGTGTTGTCCACATTGACACCATCGGAATCGGTAACCGACAGCACTTTAACAAAGCGGAGCTCCGGGACCTCTTCTGCTGTCTCCAGGAAGTGATAGATCCGAATGATGTCGTTGGGCTGGAGCTTGTCGGAGAGGCCGGAGGCCAGCGTCTTAACAGTCATTGAGATAGCTACCTTTCCAGAAGGGATGTCATTGAGTGCCACATCCGAAGAAACCGGAACACTGCTGACCTTGCTGGTAAGGATGTAGTCACCCTCAGCCAGATCCGCGGTTACATACAGGCCCTCCACATCGCTGAGACTGTGCGCAACATTGGAGGGCAGATTGTAGCCGCCAACTTCCACAACCTCGGCATTGTCCGAGGTGATTTTTTCGCCTTTCAGCACCGGCTGCGTGATACGGACGATTTCGGCTTTTCCGTTGGTCTGACGGGCGATGGTGGGGAGGGCAACAAAGGCAATGACTGCTGCCAGGACCAGGGACAAAATGCCGAAGATAAAACGGTTGTTCAATTTCATAAGCATAATCTCCTAATGCAAAAATAGTTCGGCCAATGTCGCCGCAGAGCAGCCGCAGGCCAGAAAAGGTAGAAACGGGATGGACAAAGGGCGCCGATCCCGGTAAATCCGCCGAATCATCAAAATGATGGGCATAGCACATACTGCGGAAACCAGAAAAACGATGGACATACCGGAAGGACCATAGATGAGTCCCAGCACACCGCAGAATTTGATGTCACCGCCGCCCATGCCGGTCCCTCCAGTCACCATGGCAGCAGCCAGAGGAATACTGAATCCAAGCAGAGCGCCTATTAAGGACTTTGCGAATATCGGCCAGAGCCAAAGCGAAGATTGTCCGCAGTCCAGGGCGAACCACGCTTTGATCAGCGGCGCCGCCGCAGCCAGCGGGATAAAAAAGACGAGCGCCCGGTCGGGCACTCGCCGATGAAAGATATCGTAGAAGGCAAAACCGACAATCACCAAAAATGCGGTGAGCAGATATGCCGACCAGATACTATTCTCGATTGGTATACCAGTCATCATAGAGGCTCCCGTTGATCGATACATAATCGTTCAGGTTGATGCTCAGCATCCCATCCGGCGTCCACGTGTCCCAAACCTGAGTAAATACTGTGTAGTTGGTAGAATCCGGGAACCAGATAGGCGTAAAATGCACCGTTCTGTTGTAAGTGGAGAAGTCGTTGGGCTGGAAGGTGAATTTTGCACTTCGACCACTGGACACCCGCTGCAGAAGACGCAGATAGGTTTGGTACTGGAATTCCGGAAACACAGAAAACGCCGTCTGCGGATGGGTAATGTGACTGGTGGGTGCATCGGTGGAGAGCGTTGCGGTCACATCCTGCTTGACGCCATACCCGCTCTTCATGGCCTTGCCGGAGGCAGTCGGTACAATATCATCCGGCATCAAGGACATGACACCGCTGATCGAAGCGGAGTAACCGGTGTATTCATACTCCCAATAGCCTTCATCAACCCAGTGCCCGCCGTCTTCTCCGTGGTCACACCATACCCACACCGGCACCCAGTAACAGCTCCAAACACCCCAGTTGGCGGTCAGCTTCTGTGTTTCGCTGGGAAGGGACGGCAGTGTATAGCTCGGATTGGTATCCGTAGCTACGGGATCAGGCGGGATGTGTTCGTTCAGATCTACGATCTTCGCCACAAAGGTATCCTGAGCGGTATAAGCGCCACTGACGGATACCGTTATAGTGACTGTCTGGGGAGTGGAGGGAGTGTGCCATTTGACCCAGACTTTCTGGCTGTCGCCAGCCGGAATCACGATATTGTTGACCCGGTAGGATGTGCCGAGAATAGAAAAAGTCACCGAGGCGGGGTTATCCGGTGTAAGGTCGGTGTCAGTACGAAGTGTCACGGTCGTGATTACATCGGTATCTACCCGATACTCTACATCAGGGGCCTCAATCTCGCCTTCGGGCGGGATTTCATCAAACCAGACGATGCCAACGCCGAGGGTATTGATGATGTCGGAGTTGTTTTGCGTCCCGGTGGTGCTGCCGCCCCATGCAGAAATGCCCAGGTCACTGAACTCCAGAAACATGCTCAAGGGCAAGTTCTTATGGGTGAGCGAGGTCATAGTCCTTCGCAGTGAACCACCCGCCAGCTGATCGTACAGGCCAGCTTCAGTTGCTGTCATGCAGTAATACTGGCCATTGTGGGTAAAGTAGGCGATGGGCTCGATAAGAAGCTTATATTCGCCGGCAATCATCCGCTCGTAGTCCACACCTGCTGCCTGAGCAACCATCATGCAGGCATATTCTGAGCAGAAGTACCGTTTGATGGCATCAATATTATTCTGCCCGCTGCTGCTGACGATTGTGGGCATAGACTGGGTGGGCTTGATGCAGGTATAGGCCACGCCGGATTGAAGAGAAAGCCCGGTACCGGCCAGATATTGCAGTTTATTGACTTTACCAAAGTGCAGAATGCTGCTGTTCTGCGTACGATTGGAAAAGTCAATCGGAGAAGAGACGGCAGAGCCGCTCGCTGCATCTACCACCGTAATGCGAACGCCGTCATTGCCCGGGTTCCAGAAGTTGGTGCTGGTGCCCTGGCCCATACCACCGCCGCCGCCATCAATGTTGCCGTTCCCGCCGGCAGCAAAAGCAGCGGCAGGAACAAGGCACAGGGTCAGCGCCAGACTGCACAGGAGGGCGAGAAGTCGTTTCAAATGACATCACACTCCAATCATATAAAATTGAAGGGCCGCCACATAGCTGTGACGGCCCTGGAGATCCGTGTTTAGTTGTGGGGCAATCAGCCCATGTTTCCGACTTGCTTGTTCAGGTCACCATCGCTGCCGCCGGTGGACTGCTGCACATCGCCGGGCACCACCCACCCAAAGACGGGATCGTAGACGGCACCACTGCCATTGCTGGAGCCGGGGGCCGGCTCATTACTGGAAGTGGATTCTTCTGCCGGCGGCGCCGTGACTTGAGGTACAGACGGGTCGGGGTTGACATCGTGATCTTTGCCGGGGTCTGCAATCTCTGTCTTGCCTTCCGGAGCAGGGGGCGGAGTTTCCTCCGGCTTGTCCGTATCAGTGAAGTCGATCACCACTTCACTTTCCGTTTCGGAGGTTACCTTGGGGTATTCCTCCTCAGAGCTGGGAGACTGCCCAGGGGAATACGCATCTGCTCCGCCGGAATCATCCCCGTTTTGGGCGCCGCCGTCCGACCAATCGCTGGTGGTGCTGCTGGGAGGCGATTCATCCGGCTTAAAATTCTCCGTTCGATCCCGGCTTACGAACCAGCAGACGCCCAGGATCGCAGCACAGAGAACGGCCAGGACCGAAATGATAAAGCCCTTGGATTGGAAAAACTTTTTCATGTGTGTCCACACTCCTTTTTTACTGTTATATAAAGCATATACTGCGGAACTGACTGATGTTTCAACAGCGCCGCTAAAATTTGGTGTTATGGTAGCCAGTCAACTCTACCCGCTGTGTGATGGTAGGGTAGTTGTGCCCAAACATCCGCACATAGAACTCTACATCACAATAGAAGATATACTCGACTCGGTCGCCCACCACATTGAACTCCAGGCTGATGTCGGATACCTGGTAGTCGTCCGTGGAGAGCGGGATTTTGGAGGCCAGTCCGCCGGCCACCGTGGACTCCAGCATTTCCGTGTAGTCACTGCTGGAATAGAGGGTGCGCAGGTACTCTTCAAAGTTAGTTTCCCGTTGGGAGCGGTAAGTGTCCGCATAAATGGTGGCGCTCAGATTATTCAGCTCCATTTTAGCGCCGTTTCGGATGTTGATGCAAGTGATCCGCACCGAGGTATACAACAGAAGAAAGGAAATGAGCATCACTACGCCGACCACAAAAAAGCAGGCGAAGAAAGTGATCTCACCCCGCTCGTTGCGGAGTGGCCGTCGCAGCCACCGCATAAAATGCTTCATAGGCCACCTCACTTCCAATAGTGTTCGCTGACGCCGGAGCCGCGGGCCACCACAGTGATGTTGACCAGATCCAGATTCCAGAAGCCACCCAGCTTTGCTTCGCCCTCAATGGTGATATAGAAAGGTGTCCCGAGCTGAATGGCTCTGGACATTCCGGCCGGTGTGGGCGACTTGTATGTGGCATCGATGGAGTAGGTTATGTTTTCCGCTCCCTCGATCTCCGAGCACAGAAATTCAAAGAGAGAATCCGTCTCGCTGTTGATGCCACCGGACAGCTGGATCTGCTTTACCATCTGATCGGCTGCGTGATCCAACTCCTGTTTCGTGGAGATGATACCGAACAGATCGATGATAAATGCCAGCAGGACAACGGCGATAAAGATGAAGAACACCGTGGAGAAATAGTTGGCCTCACCTCGCTCGCTCTTCATTGTCCTGCGGGCTTTCTGCAGGAAAGTATGAATGTGAACCACCACCTTTTCTGACAAATGAAAGCAGCCGCCCCCTGCCGGAGCGGCTGCTTTACAAAGTATTGACTGTACCAAGTATAGCAGATATAGATTTACGGCGAAAGGGCAGGACTGCGCCAATGTAGGGGCAAGATTGTGCCAATTCAAACGCTGTTTAGGTTTGCTAGGGAAAATATCCTTGGGGTATGCTCTGTTGCGTCGGTCTAACTTAAAAAATATAAATTTTTCTTTGTAAGAAAAGCCCCCTTTTTTGCGTTGTAAGTGTGAGCAGATAACAGTACTTTTCTTCCGTTGCAGAAAGGAGGTGTTTCTTTGAAAAAAAGCATTATTTCGTTTTTGTTAATCTCTATGCTCGCATTTACAATCATGGCTCCAAGTGTATTTGCAGCAGACGTTGATACTTATGTAATATCGGGTCGACCTTCCCTAAGAATTGAAGGGACAACGGCATACTGTGCTGGAAAGTATAGTAGTGGAAACAAAAATGATTATATTGAGATAGTGATCACATTAAAACAGGGAGAAAGGGAAATTAAGTCCTGGAGCGCCTCAGGGAGAGGAACTGCTACAGTTTCAAAGACTTATACTGTGCAAGCAAAGAAATCATATCAGTTAGTTTTATCTGCGAAGGTTAATGGCAAAGAAAAACCAAGCGTAACAGTAACGGCAACAGGTAAGTAATCAGCAGAAACGAACTCGCACACATGCGAATCTCAAGAGAGAACTCAGCTTGAGAGGGTAATCGTTATCTGAGGAGCCGTCTGTTTACTAACATGGTTTAACTTTGTAAGGATAGGAGGGGAAAGTATGTAAAAAAAGGTGTAAAAGTAATTTCCAAACAATAAGGAGGTCATATCTATGAAGAAAATTTTATCTGCAATTTTGACGTTGGCAGTAGTGCTCAGTGTATCCACTGTAGCATTTGCGGCCAATAACTGCGACGCTACGACAATGGACAACACTCCGGTTGAAGAGGGAGAAACCGCATTTTGGGGGCCGGAAATCACTTACGATTGTCCGGCACCTTTGTCGGAAGAGGTTCCGGAAGGAGAGAGTCTGCTTATTTCCGCTGAGGAGATCAAAACCATGAGCGAAAGTGAATTAGCTAACGCTCTGCATGAGAAAGCCCCTCAACTGACAGAAGAAGAAATTTCCCAGATTGTAAGCTACTACACCAGTGAGGATTTTGAAGCTGGGATTGCTCCCGTGTATGGCCTTTATGACCACCCAGAGTGGTATATCAAGCCTTACATTAAAAGCACAAGGAGAATGGTACAGTATGCGACCCAGTGGATCGGCATCGATGCATATAGATCTTCTGTGGGAATGACTAAGGGCAGATCGGAGACCAAGAGTATCACATTTTCTTTGGGATATACGGGAAGTGCAGAAATTAAAAAGGTAAAAAATGAGCTAAAAGCAAGTTTCAGCGTAACCGTCAAAGGAACAGGCGGATAGACTTGCATGAGATAATAGTGCTGGAACGAAGCGGAACGTTCCAGCACTATTTTGTACAGGGGGGCTTTCAGTGACATCTATGGAATTGAAA
>NZ_JBHEVB010000017.1:0-61137 GCF_041925195.1 Flintibacter porci | reverse complement strand
AAGAAGTTCTCTTTCACATACCGGACCAGGCGCTCTACTTTCCCCTTAGTCTGCGGCTTCCTGACCTGACAGACCTTTGGCAGAAAGCCCATCTCTACCGCAAAGTCAGAGAATTGGGTATTCCAAATCACCTTGCCAGCCTCACGCCCTGCAACAACTGTCTTCATGTTGTCTGTCAGAACTTCCTTAGGTACACCCCCGAAATACAGAAATGCGTTCAGCATACACCGTTCCATGCTGCGTAGGTCACAGCGGCTTACAAACTCAATGTACTTGGTACGGGAATATCCTAATATCATCACAAAAACAGCCACTTTGTGCAGGGCCCCGCTTTGGTCCTGATACTGACAGATAATGAGACTCGCGCATTGGACGCCCGCAAAGCATCGTGCGCCGCACCCATCAGCATGGGCCGGGGTGAAATTCCCGTGGAGCTGTGCCAGCAGCCGTCCGTTTTCTGCCTCTTTCGTATTGATCTTTCTTGCGAAAGGGGGTCATTCTATGCAAGAAAAAACTGCTGCCGGCAAGACCGGCACATCCAATAAATCATTAGATGAAAAGACGACCTATCGCTTCGGCAATAGGTCGTTTGTCGTTGAACCTGTTTTTCGGCAAGATGGCCCGGACACCCTGGGCAGCATCCTTCTGCGGCTGATGAAGTCCGAGAGCGAAGCAAAGTAAATCTCCCGGACCCGGCTGACAGGGACGGCGGATGGCGGTATAATGAACATAGACAAGTTATATTTGCTATTCGGCTGTCCCGGAGGAAGGAGGACTGAATGAGACAGTCGAACAACCGCAAATCCCGTGATGTGACCGCGTTCCTCTATGAGCGGCTTTCCCGCGATGACAACCTGGAGGGCGAGAGTTACAGCATCGGCAACCATGATGTAATGTATAGAGGGTGGATTACACCAAAAAACATTACATCATGACTGGCGGCTCATTTGTGGCGAATGAAAAGACAGTTATGATAAAGGAGGGATGCCCTCAAACCTACCGTAACTGTCAACCACATTCCCACGAAAGGAGCCTTGTATGGAACTGACTTACACCAAATGCGGCGACTATCTCATTCCCAACCTTGTGTTATCGGACACCAAAGAGTACCATATCGGGAAATATGGCCGGTTGCGCCGTGCCTACTTAAAAGAACACCGGCCCATTCTGTATACCGATCTTATTGTCACTGAAAAGCTGTTTCCCCATTTGGAGGAAATCGACACCGCCTGCCGGGAGCGGCTGGAAATTATCGAAAAAGCCATGATGCAGCAAGAGGGCGTCACAGAAGCCCTGAAAGCTGCCGACCAGATGGCATGGGTGCGCTCCATGAACTCCATCCACAACAGAGCCGAGGAAATCGTCCTGGCGGAGCTGGTCTACTGTTGAGGGAGGGAACGCAATGATTTTGGAAGCCATGTATAACGGGGAGTTTTATCCCTGTGAAACCGTTGTTCCCACGTCCCCGGAATACCGCAAGGCAGTCCAAACCTGTGCGGCGTTGATGGAGCAGTTATCCCAGCGACTCAGCAAAGAGGACTATGCTCTGGTGGAAGAACTCCGGGCGCAGAACGCTATCGCTCAGTGCGAGGAAAGTGAGAGCCATTTCAAGTATGGCTTTTCGGCTGGGCTGATCGTCCAGCAGGAAGCCCATGAACAGCTGCAAAACAAGAAATAAGCGATGGCCGAAAAAGCCCACGCAGCCGGAAAGAGAACCGGTGGCGTGGGCTTTCTGTATATATGGTTATTCTGTCAGATCATCCGAAGTTTCCGCAACCAGTCTGTCAAAGTCGCTCTGATAGGTCCGATCCTGCAATACCCGGAACTTTTCAAACTCTTTCTCAGCAAAGGCTTTGGCAATGGCGGCAGTCACCTTGCCTTTATCATGCAGAATATCTTCCTCGTTGAACTGTAAAAATGCGTCAAGTCGCTTGACCCAATCGGCCATATACATGACATTTCCCCGGCGGGCCTGCCGCTCCGCATAGTCCAGGTACATGGTGACGATCTCGTTCAGGTTTCGCATTTCCGTTTCGTTCAGATAGTTTTTGGCGACGGTGACATCCGATTTACGGATGCGGCCTTTGGGGGCGTTTTTCCATGTGGTCAGCCCCATGTTGGGCTTGGTGCTGTCGGCACGCCCATATACGATCTCGGCGGCGGTATGATGGGTGACCGCATAGTGGAGCTTATTCTGCACCGTTGCGAAAAACTCCTTTGTGATGGGGCTTTCCACATCGTAGTCGGCGCTGCACTGGGAATAAATGTCCGTGATTTTTTGGTAAAATCTTCTCTCGCTGGCCCGGATGTCCCGGATACGCTCCAGCTGTTCCTCGAAATAATCCTTGCCGAAAAAGTTCTCCGGCTCCCGCAGCCGTGCGTCATCCATCACATAACCTTTGATGATGAACTCTTTTAGCACCCGGTTCGCCCAAATGCGGAACATAGTCGCCTTTTTGGAGTTCACACGATACCCCACAGCGATAATGGCATCCAGATTATAATAGTTGGTCTGATACCGTTTTCCGTCCGCCGCAGTTGTTTCCATTTTGGAAACAACTGAATCCTCGCTCAGTTCGCCGGATTCAAAAATGTTTTTCAGATGCTTGGAAATGGCTGCTTTCTGTACCTCAAACAGCTCTGCCATTTTTGCCTGTGTCAGCCAGAGATTTTCCTGAAAGAGCAGGATTTCCACCCGCACTTCTCCATTTTCGGTCTTGTAAAAGAGGATTTCTCTGGTTTCATACGGGGTCAGTCCCTGTTCCTCGCTCATTCCTCGTCACCTCTATCCGTCCGGTTCTTTCCCCGGCTCTTGTAAACATTGTACTGATTCTTGCACCGTGGGCTGCAAAAGGCGGCGTTGGACCGGCTGCCCAGAAACACCTTCTGGCAGTGCTTGCACAGGCGCAGGGGCTGGTCACTGTCCACCAACATGAAGCTGAACATCATCTGGATGCCCAACAGCAGGGAGTGAAAATCCCAGTAAATGGTGGGCTTATCCAGCAACTCAATGTGGTAGCTGGGGGCAATCCCGCCAAATGCGGCCATAGCCTTGCGGTGCAGCCCCCGTTCGTCCTCGCCCATGAAATCATAGTCATTGTAGTAGAAAAAG
This sequence comes from Flintibacter porci, assembly GCF_041925195.1. Taxonomy (NCBI): domain Bacteria; kingdom Bacillati; phylum Bacillota; class Clostridia; order Eubacteriales; genus Flintibacter; species Flintibacter porci. The sequence continues at coordinate 58,025 of NZ_JBHEVB010000017.1, read as the reverse complement.
GCGGTGGTCAGCGTAAAGGCCCAGTCCTTGAACTGTTGAGCAACCCACTCGTAGGGTTCCGCATATTCCCGCTGGAAACTCATGTTTTTCGCCATCGGCTCGTCCATGAAGGTCATGGTCAGGGCAATCATCGTCCGGTCACCGGACACATTCCACGTGGATTCTATGCCTTTCTTCACCAAGTCCAGCTGGTCAAAAGGATAAAACAGGGACAGATATTGGTCCGTCGCCATGGATTCTTCCTTAATGAAGTGGTTTTTGGGCAGGTATACCGCCTCATAGTCCATAAAGGACGGCGTGGTGGGCAGGGCGGTCATCAGCCCCAGCAGGCCGTACCGGGTGATAAACTCCATGATCGCCTTTTCCACTTCTGCTTCCGGCTTGCGTCCCATCATCAGCATCCCCACATTCAGCGCATCCAGCACAATGTTGGGGACCTCTTTCAGCGGATTGTAGACATCCGGCTTTGCGCTCTTGCCGGGGGTGATATACCGCTTGCCATCTTCCGCTGTTTTCAGCTCGTAATGATCGTACCGCACCCAATGGGAACGGGACTGTTCAAATAAATTTTTCATCATACACGCCCTTTCTCCTTAATCGTCCCAATTATCAGGGGCGGTTTTTCTTTTTTCTGCGCTTGGTCTTATTCTCCCGCCGGATCACGGCGTCCTTGCCTTGTTTCCTTGCAATTTTCGAGTATTCCTCCAAAAACTGGCGTTCCCGCAAGGTCAAGCTGCTACCATGCTCCTGCTTGCCGCACAGATGGTCATACATCTGGCGCTGCAATTTTTTGTGGATGGTTTTCCGCAGCTTGCGGATGTTACGGTCAGACTGCCCACGCACAGCGGCAAGCCGGGTGGTGCTGTACAGCCGCAAAGAGAGAAAATACAAAACCTCCTTGTGTTCCTCGCTCAGTTCCTCCACCATGCGGGAAATAAAGGGATCGGCGGTCAGGTTGTGCATCTCATAGGGGCAGTCAAACAGGATGTCCAGAAAGTTCCCGGCCATCAGCTGCCGGTATGCGGGGTTGTTCATCCAGCGGGGAATGAGCTTCGGTTCCGGGACCGCCTGATATTCCAGCGGCACATCCCCACGGAGGTTTTCATGGTCCCGTTCCCGGCGCTCCCGGTTCCGGTCCAGCTTGTTCCATTCCTCCACCACGGCTCGGAAATCCTTTTCGGTGCGGGCTGCTTCCTCCAGCCGCCGTATGGCCTCGGCCCGCATCTCCCGTTTGAGCCGCTTATCGCTGACCGGGGCAGCTTCCTCTTCCTCGTCCTCCAGCTCTGCTTCATAGTCGATGGGATGCTCGTCCTGCTCCAGCTCACTTTCCAGCTCGGCCAGACGTTCTTCCGCAAGCGCCTGTTCCAGCGTTTCTTCCGCCCCAGCGTCCCATCCGGTGAAGCCACCCTCGGTATCCAGAAGCTCGTCATCAGACAGATACGCCATGACCCCACCTCTTTTCAAAAAAATATTTTGCGATTTTTCAAAAATGGTTCCGTTTTGCACCCCGGATTTCTCCTATTAGTGAAAGAGTAATCTAAAAACAAGTTACTTGGGTTACATTCGCTCGTTCACGCAGGAGAAAGGGGGCTTTCGCCATGTTCAGGCTTGATACAAAAAAGCAGTAACACAATCGCAGGTTACAAACAACGGAACTATAACAACAGTATACACCGGATGCGCCGAAAGCGCAAGAAAGAGAGGTTCTATGGCAGATAAAAACGCCGTGTTTCTGACCCGGCACATTGGCAAGACCACTTATAAAGTTCGTGTCTACCTCAGCGAAACCGCCGAGGAAACGATGGAAGATAAAATTTTGCGGCTGATCCGCAACGATGGGCTGGCAAACCAGCCGGAATGTGGTATAATGGAACTGCCACAAATGAGCCGTCCGTCTGAAAGGAGCGCCTGATATGGCAAACAGACAGACGGAAGAAAAAATCACTGCGCTCTATGAGCGCCTGTCCCGTGACGATGACCTCACGGGCGACTCGAACTCCATTCTGAACCAGAAACGTTATCTCGAAAGCTATGCAGCACAGCGGGGCTACACCAATATCGTCCACTACACAGACGATGGGTGGTCCGGCGGCAACTTTGACCGTCCCGCATGGAAGCGCCTTGTGGCTGACATCGAGGCGGGCAAGGTGGCCCACCTGCTGTGTAAGGACCTAAGTCGGATCGGCAGAAACTACCTGCAAACCGGCTTTTACACCGAGGTAATGTTCCGGCAGAATGGGGTTCATTTTGTTGCTGTCGCCAATAACATTGACAGCGAGGAACAGGACAGCGGCGAGTTTGCCCCCTTTCTTAATATCATGAACGAATGGTATCTGCGTGACCAGTCCAAAAAGGTTTCGGCAGCATACCGTGTCAAGGGCAAGGCGGGCAAGCCAACCACCAACAACGCCATCTATGGCTACAAAAAAGACCCAGAGGACAAGGACCACTGGCTGGTGGACGAGGAAGCCGCCGCCGTGGTGCGGCGGATCTTCCGGCTTGCGGTGGAGGGGCACGGCCCCCATGAGATTGCCAAGATACTCACACAGGAAAAGGTGGAGTGCCCCGCCTATTATCTGGCTCGCAACGGCAGAGGCAGCCGTAAGAACACCGTGGACACCAGCCGCCCCTATGACTGGTACGGCTTCACGGTCAGTTCTATGCTGACCAAGCCGGAGTATATGGGGCACACCGTGAATTTCCGTTCCTCCAAAAAGTCCTACCGGGATAAGCGGGTAAAAAATGACCCGTCCGACTGGATGATTTTTGAGAACACCCACGAGGCCATCGTTGACCCGGAAACCTGGCAGCTGGCCCAGCAGGTGAAACGGACGGTGCGCCGGACAGATACCACCGGCGTTGCCAATCCCCTGACCGGCCTTGTGTTCTGTGCCGACTGCGGAGCCAAGATGTATAACCACCGGGGCAAACGCAAAAAGGACGGGCGGGAGTATGGAACCGACTTTTATAACTGCTCCACCTACACCCTGACCTTTGAGCGGGAAACCCAGATGTGTTTTTCCCACACGGTCAGCACTAAGGCTCTGAATGCTCTGATTCTGGAAACCATCCGCACTACCGCCAGCTATGCCATCCAGAACAAGGAGGAATTTATTCAGAAGGTTCGCAGCATTTCACAGGTTCGCCAGCAGGAAGCGGCCAAGGAGCTCAAACGCAAGGTCGCCAAGGAGCGCAGGCGCAGCGCCGAGCTGGATGTGCTGATTAAAAAATTGTATGAAACCTATGCCATGGGCAAGTTGGAGGAAAAACGGTTCGAACTGCTGTGTGCTGAATATGAGAAGGAACAGGCGGAGCTGGAACAGCTGCTTGCCTCCGAGCAAGCACAGCTGGATCAGTTTCACGAGGATACGGACCGTGCCAGCCACTTTCTGGCGCTGGCACAGAAATATACGGATTTCACCGAGTTGACCGCCCCCATGCTCCATGAATTTGTGGAGAAAATTTTAGTCCATGCCCCGGACAGAAGCACCGGAGAACGGGTGCAGGAAATTGAGATTTACCTGAACTTTATCGGGAAATTTGAAGTGCCCATGCCCGAACCCACCGAGGAAGAACTGGCTGCGGAGGAAAAGCGCCGCCAGAAGCGCATCCGTGACCATGAAAAATATCTGCGCCAGAAGGATCGCAAACAGAAGATTGCCGAGGGGTTGATCGTTCCGGGCGAACCGTACCAGCTGGTGTGCCAGTGCTGCGGAGAGCCGTTCCAGTCTGTCCGCCCCAACGCTAAATTCTGCAAACCCGCCTGTCGGGAGAAGTTCTACCGGCAGGAGAAGCGGAAAGCCAAAGAAACGGAAACATCACAAACTGCATAAGGACTGTGGCCTGCCCAAATAAACCGGGCAGGCCGCATTTTTATGCCCTGAAACGGAGGGATTTTTATGACACTCTTTGAACTGGTAAAACAGAATATTTGTGTGCCGGATGCGGCGGAACACTATGGGCTGCAAGTCAGCCGAAACGGGATGTGCAGCTGTCCGTTCCATGAGGACCGGCACCCCAGCATGAAGCTGAACGAACGGTATTTTTACTGCTTCGGCTGCGGAGCCACCGGCGATGTGATCGACCTTGTGGCGAGGTTATTTGACCTGAGCAGTTACGAAGCAGTGCAGAAGCTGGCACAGGATTTTGGGATTGGCCCGGACAAGCCCCCTGCGGCAGCTGCCCTGCCCAAACCGGAGCGTCCTCTGCTGAAAGCATACCGGCAGGAGGAAGTGCGCTGTCTGCGGGTATTGTGCGATTATCTGCATCTTCTGGAAGGTTGGAAACAGAACTATGCCCCAGCCAATCCAGATGACAGTTTAGATGACCGGTTTGTGGAAGCCTGCCAGATGCTGGACTATGTTGAGTATCTGGCGGATTTGCTGATTGCCGCCGAGCTGGAACAGCGGGTAAAAATCGTAGAAATGCTGAACAAGGATGGCCTGATCGCCGGTTTGGAGGAACGGCTGGACAGGCTGAAAAAGGAGGACGACGCCCATGAAAAACAAAGCGCAGCTTGACGGGATGCCCGTCTGGTTCGATGGCAAAAGCATCAACGAAGCCCTGTTTTGTGAGGAGTTCTTGCAGACGCACAAGATCATCTTCACAAACGGGGCTTTTTTCACGCCCGAAGGCCGTGTGACCGATGAACTGCCCCTGCGGGGAGAAATTTTTGAGGAGCTGAAATGCTGTGCGGTCAGCAACATTCCCCGCAAAATCAGCAACATTGTGGAGCTGATGAAGCTGGCGGCGTTGGTGGAGGATTTCCCCCCGGAGCCGGATCGGATTCATCTTTCCAACGGGACTCTTTTTCTGGACGGAACCTTTGTGGAGGGAAAGCCGAAAATCGTCCGCAACCGCTTCCCCGTGTCCTACAAGCCCAACGCCCCGAAACCTGTTCTCTGGCTGCAATTTCTGGATGGCCTGCTCTACCCGGAGGACATCCCCACCTTGCAGGAATATATCGGCTACTGCCTGATTCCCAGCAACAAGGGACAGCGGATGATGGTTATTAAAGGCAGCGGCGGCGAGGGCAAGTCGCAGATCGGCGCTGTGCTGGGAACTTTGTTCGGTTCCAACATGAAGGATGGCAGCATCGGGAAAATATCCGAGAACCGGTTTGCCCGTGCCGATTTGGAACATATCCTCCTGTGCGTGGATGACGATATGCGAATGGAGGCCCTGCGCCAGACCAACTATGTAAAATCCATCGTCACCGCCCAGGGCAAAATGGATCTGGAGCGCAAGGGCAAGCAGAGCTATCAGGGATGGATGTGCGCCCGGCTGCTGGCCTTCTCCAACGGAGATTTGCAGGCGCTGTTTGACCGGAGCGACGGATTTTATCGCCGCCAGCTGGTGCTAACCACGAAAGAAAAACCGGCTGGCCGTGTGGATGATCCTGACCTTGCCGAGAAGATGAAAGCCGAGGTGGAGGGCATTCTGCTGTGGGCTTTTGAGGGATTGCAGCGGCTGGCCGCAAACAACTTCAAGTTCACCGAGAGCCAGCGCACCAAAGACAACCGGGAAGCAGTCAAACGGGACAACAACAATGTCTATGATTTTCTGGATTCTGACGGGTATGTTCGCCTGAAAGCGGATCTATCTGCCAGCTCCAAAGAACTGTACGAGGCATACCAGATTTACTGCACCGAAAACAACCTGCCTGCCCTGAAGCCACGCAGCTTCAGCGAAGCCCTGATTGCCTGCCAGAGCCGCTACAATCTGGAATACTGCAACAATGTGACCAATGCAGCCGGGCGGCGGGTGCGTGGCTTTCTGGGGATTGAGGTACTGGTGAGAAATCATATATCAGTGTTTTCCGGTGATTCGATGCGTACGTACGTACCGGAAGATGTGCCGGAGGAGTGGCGGCGCTGAGCCATGTACGTACGTACGCTTTGATTGACCGTTGTTCTCCCTTTTATAGCAATTCAGCGGCTATGTCAGTCAGAATCACCGGTCAAATCCCATGTTAAATCAAGGCAAGTGGAAATCGAAAAGTATTTGCCTATTGGAAGAAATCATTTTGCGAAACCGTGCTTCTCGCCCCGGTGAACCGGGTGCATGGAATCATGGGGAAATGCACGGTTTCAAGCCGAGTCACACGTAACGGAAAAGTCGGAAGGTGCGACCTATGGGCAGGACATCACACCGGCAATTCTGAACGGATTTGGTGACAAGGAGATTTTTCACCACACAGCGAAGCGGTTATGCCAGAAGGCGTGCCGACTTCGCTTTTTTATCAAGAAAATTTAGGAGGATTTTTGATGATGACGGTACGCAATGAGATTAAGGCACAGATCGTCCGGGCGGGATACACCATGCAGGAGGTAGTTGACCGGCTCCATGAGGAATACGACTGGTCGGACAGCGTTTCCAACCTGTCGGCCAAGCTCCAGCGGGAATCCATCCGCTACAAGGAGGTTGTGGAACTGGCCGATGTGCTGGGCTATGACCTGATCTGGCAGAAGCGGAGGTAATCCCATGACAAGTGAAGAAAAGAAACTGTTGCAGGCAAAGCACCGCTTGGAGGAAGCCCAGGCACGGGACCGGGTGAAGGAGCGAAAAGCCCGGACAAGGCGGCTCATTCAGGAGGGCGCTGTACTGGAAAAAGTGCTGCCGGAAGTACAGGCGGTAGGGCTTGATAATCTGGAAGAGTACCTGCGGCGAAAGCTGGCAGGACACGATTGAAAACTGCTGGGAGGTCTCCGGGAAACCGGGGGCCTTCCTCTTTTTTATCCCGAAGGGCGCACTTACTCACCACCTGCTAAAGCAGGCGGTGGTAGCCCTCCCGTTGGTCGGGCACGTGCGCTCTCCGAGGGGGATTGCGACTCCTGCGGGAGCCGCTGGACAAGGCTGCATTTCTGCCAAACTGCCAGCCTTGCCCATGCAGTCGACGCAGGGGTTTCCGTTTTGGAAGCCCCTGTTCATGGGGTGGTATATTGCCACCCCATCCCGCCGCCTGCCTGCGTCAACCTGCCACCGGCAGCTTGACACAGATACAGGGGTGGAACGAATCGTTCCGCCCCTGCTGGTGGTGCGTCGTATTTCACGACGCACTGAGCGAAAACAAGGGTGCCCTGTTTCGGGGCACCCCTTTCAGAAAGGACAAGGTGATTTATGGCGATTTATCATTTGGAGGCTAAGATAGTCAGCCGTGGAGCCGGACGCTCCGTCGTAGCTGCTGCGGCCTATCTGAGCTGTTCCCGGATGCTCAACGAGTATGACGGGGTGCAGCACGACTACACCCGCAAACAGGGCCTTGGGTGGCGGCAGGTTTTTCTGCCAGCCACCGCCCCCGCAGAGTGGCAGGATCGGGAAAACCTGTGGAACGCCGTGGAGGAAACCGAAACCGCAAAGGATAGCCGCCTCGCCCGTGAATTTGTGGCGGCGTTGCCCATAGAACTGAGCCGAGAGGAACAAATCCAGCTCCTGCAAGATTTCATCAAGGAGCAGTTCGTGGCAGACGGGATGTGCGCTGATGCTGCCATCCATGACCCATATCCTCCCGGACACAATCCCCATGCCCATATCCTGCTGACGGTGCGCCCACTGGATGAAAAGGGAAAATGGCAGTACAAGACTGAGAAAGAATATCTCTGCATCAAAGACGGCGAGGAACGGGGCTTTACTGCCGCTGAGTTCAAACAGGCACAGGCCGACGGATGGGAGAAGCAGTATCAGTACAAGGTGGGCAAAAAGAAGGTGTATATGACCCCGTCCGCAGCGCAGGCCCAGGATTATGAACGGGTATCCAAGTATCCCAAAAGTACCAAATATGGCAGACAGAATCCCATCACGGAACGCTGGAACAGCGATGAGCAACTTGTTCTGTGGCGGGCTGCATGGGCAGATGTGGCAAACCGCCATCTGGAGCGCACCGGACATGAGGAACGCATCTACCACCGCAGCCATGCCGAGCGTGGTCTGCTGGAGCGGCCCACGGTCCATGAGGGTGTGGTTGCCAGAGCCATGGAAAAAAAGGGTATCATCTCTGACCGGTGCGAGCTGAACCGGCAGATCAAGGCCGACAATGCCCTGCTCCGGGAGCTGAGGGGACAGGTCAAAAAGCTGGCGCAGGCAGTTAAAAATACCATCCCGGCACTTGCCGAGGCCATGGAAAATCTGCGAAAAAATCTGCTGCTATTCTGCTATCAGCTGGGGTATCTCCGCAAGGGCAAGGAACGCCTGAATGCTTCGCTGAATACGCTGCGCCCTGCCCTCACACAGTACCATCAGCTGGCAAAGGACATTCGGGATAAGACAAAAGAGCGCCGCAGCCTGCTGTCCGAGAAAAAGGCGCTCTCTGCGGTCCATGTGTTCCGGCACCGGGAACTGGCGGCAAAGATTGCGGCGCTGACAGAGGATTTGGAGGAACTGCGTTCGGAGAAAAATCTGCTTCTGGCGTCGCTGGCATATACCGAGGAAGATGCTGCCGAACAATTCCCTAAAGACATCGCCACCATGGAGCAGAGCCTGAAACGGCTGGAAGAACAGGAACAGAAATATTCCGCCGAGTTGGACGCTGCCCTGAACGAGTATGCCGGGCTTCGGGAGCAGGCCCAGGGCTTCGACCCAGTGCAGCTGTATGAAGCAAGACAGGCCATCCGCCCCGACAAGGAGCAGGAAGCGGAGAACCGGGCACAGCAGGTTTACGGTGAGAAATACAGCCCGCTTCTGATGTTTGACAGCAAAAAGACGGTTTCCCGGATGCTGCATGAGGATATGGAGCGGCAGGCTGTGCGGAGGATGGTGCGGCAGGTGCAGAAGGAGCAGCAGATTTCCAACAAGGGAAAGCGCAAGGAACAAGAGCGCTAATTGATGTTATAAAATATATTGAAGTTTTACTAATAAGAATTTTTATCGTCTGTTAGTTGCTTGACAAATATGCATTACTATGATACTTTTATCCTAAGTAAATATGATATCTGAGTGCCATCAATTTCGTATAGTGTTGATGGAGAATAGTGAATCCGGTTGGAATCCGGAACGGTACCGCCACTGTATGCGCGGAGGCACCGCACATGACGAAAGTCGGTCATTGGGAGTTAATCCTGAGAAGGCTGTGCGGAAGGCTTATGATACGCAAGTCAGGAGACCTGCTCAGGTTGTTAAAGTCTATTTGCTCTCGAGTTATGGAGAAATGGGCTATTTTGTTGCGAAAAAACGGCAGCAGCAGTCATGTATGACTGCTGCTTTTTTTGCATATCTTTAGCATACTTTTCTCCATTTTACTTTACTATTGCTTTTTCGTGGCTTAAACCACAAAAAGATATAAATCAATGGAGGAAAGTAAAATGAAGAACATGAAAAAATTTGTAGCACTCCTGCTTGCGATGTGCATTGCAACATCTCTTGCTGCCTGCGGTTCTCAGGAAAGTGAGACATCAGACAACTTAGGCGAGGTGTCTTCTACCAATCCAGTCTCTGACGATCAAGCTGCTGCTGATGAGGTGGCCAAGCTGATTGACGCAATCTATGTGCAAGAACGAAACGAAAACACGGATGAACAATGTGAGGCCGCAAAGGCTGCCTGGGATGCCCTGACGGATGCCCAAAAGGAATTGGTTTCCGGCGAATTTGCAGATCCAGACTATTTTGGACGGGATACTGGTGATGCTTCTAAAGATGATCCCCTCAACGGTGATGAAATCGGCGAAAATGAACTGCTCGTAGTCAGCTTCGGAACCTCTTTTAATGACAGCCGTGTTGCTGATATCAAGAGCATTGAGGACGCTTTGCAGGAAGCCTATCCGGACTGGTCGGTCAGAAGAGCATTTACCGCCCAGATCATTATCAATCATGTGCAGGCTCGTGACGGAGAAAAGATCGATAACGTCCAGCAGGCACTTGACCGTGCGGTAGAAAATGGTGTTAAGAATCTGGTGATTCAGCCTACCCATCTGATGTATGGTGCTGAGTATGATGAGCTGGCAGAAACCGTAGGAGCTTATCAGGATAAATTTGAATCGGTTCAGATCGCTGCTCCTCTTCTGGGCGATGTCGGTACCGATGCAACTGTCATCAATGAAGATAAAAAAGCTGTTGCAGAGGCTGTTACCGCAGAAGCGGTTAAGACAGCTGGATACCAGACTCTGGATGAAGCAAAGGCAGACGGCGTTGCATTCGTATTTATGGGTCACGGTACTTCCCACACAGCAAAGGTATCTTACAGCCAGATGCAGGCTCAGATGGAGGCTCTGGGATACAACAATGTATTTATCGGTACCGTTGAGGGTGAACCGGAAGAAACCGCCTGCGAAGCTGTTATTGAAAGCATCAAAGAAGCTGGTTATAAGAAAGTCATCCTTCGTCCTCTGATGGTCGTTGCAGGTGACCATGCAAACAATGATATGGCAGGCGATGATGCTGATTCCTGGAAGAGTATGTTCAACGCATCCGGCGCTTTTGAGAGCGTTGATACTCAGATTGCAGGCCTCGGTCAGATTCCAGCCATTCAGGAGCTATATGTTGCACATACTGGTGCTGTAATCAATCAATAAAGGAACAGATCGAGCATGAAAAAAAGAACGATACTCCTGTGTATGGCTGCTTTGGTCGCTGTTTTCGCCGTTGGATGCAGCAATCAGACGGATACATCTGCTCAGGACGGCTCCAGCCCTCCAGCTGTTTCGCTGGAACAACAAACAACTCTGGAAGATGGCATCTATTCTGCTGATTTTGAAACGGACAGCAGCATGTTCCGTGTCAACGAGACATGCGATGGTAAAGGAAAGCTGACGGTTCAGGACGGTAAAATGACCATTCACATTTCGCTTACCTCTCAGAATATTGTCAATCTTTTCCCAGGCACCGCAGAGGATGCCCAGAAAGATGGGGCAGAACTTTTGCAGCCTACTGTGGATACTGTAACTTATGAGGATGGAATAAGCGAAGAGGTCAACGGTTTTGATGTTCCAGTTCCGGTTCTGGACGAGCCGTTTAACCTTGCGCTAATCGGTACAAAGGGAAAGTGGTACGATCATGAGGTAATTGTATCGAACCCAGAAAAACTTGAATAAACCATGCTCTGTCCCTGCTCTTAACGGCAGGGACAGATTTGTATCTGGAGAGGAGGACGAATATGAGGAGAAGCATATTTCCCTATCTGGTGAAAAAATTTTGTCTTGGGCTATTGATGGTGATGTGTATCACATCCATTATGGTATTTCCTGCTTCAGCATCTGCGGAAGCAGCAACGGTTGATCTGGAGGATGGTGAATATTCCATAGAAGTCATACTGGAGGGTGGAAGCGGACGGGCGACTATTACATCTCCGGCAATTATGACTGTACGGGGTGGAAAGGGTTATGTTCAGATTGAATGGAGCAGCCCGAACTATGACTACATGAAGGTAGAAAATAAAACTTTTAAACCACTCCAGGAGGCTGGAAATTCCACTTTTGAACTTCCGATTATAGATTTTGATATGCCAATAGCGGTCGTTGCGAATACCACAGCAATGAGCACACCACATGAAATCGAATATACATTAACCTTCCTCCAAGACACCATAAAACAAGACACATCTTTTGAAATGATGGCTATGGTTGCAGGAACGGTAATTGTAATTGCCATAGTCGTAATTATCTCCTTTTTTGGGATTCATAAGAAACGGAGGAGCAAATAAAATGAGAAAAATGGCAGTAGTTTTATTGTGTTTTATCCTCATATTTACTGTATCCTCCTGCGGTTCACCTTCTGAAGCTGATTTGCTGGAAACACGTAATACTGATATCAGTCCGGATTTAACCTTCGATCACAGTATGCCTCTCGATTATGCTGAGGAATTTGCAGTGGACTATTACAATGATGGATATGCGCTTATTACCATCTCCAATGGTACGCAGTATCTGGTAATCCCAGAGGGAAAACCAGAGCCATCCGGTTTGGATGAAAACATTGTGCAGCTGCACCAACCGATCCAAAACATTTATTTAGTTGCCTCGGCTGTGATGGATATGTTTGTTTCGATGGATGCGTTGGATACGATCCGTTTCAGTGCGCTGAAAAGCGATGGCTGGTATATTGAACCAGTGCGTGCGGCAATGGAATCTGGAAATATTCTATATGCTGGCAAATATTCCGCTCCGGATTATGAGCACCTCATTGATGAGAATTGCAGCTTGGCGATTGAGAACACTATGATTTTTCATACGCCCGAAGTGAAGGAACAGCTGGAGAAGTTTGGAATCCCGGTTTTGGTGGATTATTCCAGTTATGAGTCTCACCCTCTCGGCAGAACAGAATGGGTAAAACTCTATGGATTGCTGACCGGACAGCAGGAAGCTGCTGAGTCAGCGTTCAATGCAGAAAAACAGGCGTTTGAGTCTGTCAGCGGAGCACAGCCTACCGGAAAAACAGTTGCATTTTTTTATATCACAACCAATGGCGAGGCTAACGTACGCAGACCGTCCGATTATCTGGCGAAAATGATTGAAATGGCTGGTGGAACCTATATTTTGGAACAAGATCCCGATGATGAAAGTAAATCTTCCACCATGAGCATGGAGATGGAAGCTTTTTATGCACAGGCAAAGGATGCCGATTATATCATCTATAACAGCACAGTAGACGGGGAACTCAAATCTCGGGATGAATTATTAACGAAAAGTCAGCTTTTAGAGAACTTCAAGGCTGTGCAGAATGGAAATGTTTATTGTACAACCCAGAACATTTACCAGTCCACTATGGAACTTGGCACCATCATCGCAGATATCCATAACATGCTGCAAGGAGATGATCAGAGCCTTACCTATATTTACAAGTTGGAGTGATACAAACAGATGAAGAAAAAACGATATTTTGCTGCATTTGTTGTTTTATTTGTGCTTCTGCTTTTGTTTCTGGTCATGAACCTATGTATCGGAAGCGTTAATATTCCATTTTCTGAGATTCCTAAAATCCTTCAAGGAATCGGAACGGATGAAACCTACACAGAAATTGTTACGCAGGTCCGAGCGCCAAGAGCATTTGCAGCGGTGATTTTGGGAGGTGCCCTCGCATTATCCGGATATCTGCTGCAAACCTTTTTCCACAATCCAATCGCAACCCCGTTTACGCTGGGCGTTTCATCCGGTGCAAAGCTGATTGTCGCATTGGTGATGGTAGCGTCCCTGCAATTTTCAGTACAGCTCGGTTCATGGCTGATGATTCTTGCGGCCTTTGCCGGTTCCATGTTATGCATGGGTTTTGTTATTCTAATGTCCAAAGTCATCAATCAGATGGCAATGCTCATTGTCAGCGGCGTCATGATCGGCTATATCTGTTCTGCTGTGACTGACTTTGTTGTTACATTTGCGGATGATGCGGATATTGTAAATCTGCACAATTGGTCTCTGGGCAGCTTTTCGGGGATTAACTGGGACAATGTAAAAGTTATGGCAATCGTAGTGCTTATTACGATGTTTTTTGTGTTTCTGTTATCCAAACCAATTAGCGCCTATCAGATGGGTGAAGCCTATGCGCAGAATATGGGGCTTAATGTATCACGTTTCCGTATTGTGCTGGTGATCCTGTCCAGTATCCTTTCGGCCTGTGTAACTGCATTTGCTGGACCGGTATCCTTCGTCGGAATCGCCGTTCCTCACCTTGTCAAAGGCTTGTTTGGTACAACACAGCCGATTTTAATGATTCCAGCTTGCTTCTTAGGAGGTGCGTCATTCTGCCTGTTCTGCGATTTGCTGGCAAGAACAGTATTTACTCCCACCGAGTTGTCGATCAGCACGGTAACTGCAATTTTGGGCGCTCCGGTGGTTATCTACATTATGCTACGCCGGAAAAGAGAAAAGATGGGGTAATCGGGAATGAATCATGGCTATCTATATACAAAAGATTTAACTGTTGGTTATAATGGTATACCGCTCATCCGCAATATTCAGCTTGAAATAAATAAAGGCGAAATTGTTACATTGATAGGACCAAACGGTGCAGGAAAAACAACTATTTTGCGCAGTATTATCCAGCAGTTGCCACCCGTGTGTGGCGTTGTATGGTTAGATGGACAACAGGCGGAGAAAATGCCGGGCAAAGAAATGGCGCAAAGGCTGTCCGTTGTATTGACCGAACGGGTAAATCCTGAGATGATGAATTGCGAAGATGTTGTGGCAACTGGCCGATATCCTTATACGGGGAAATTCGGCATTCTATCCCAAGAAGATTGGAAGATCGTGCGTGAATCCATGGAGCTGGTGCGCATAACGGAGCTGGCCAACCGAGATTTCAATAAAATCAGTGACGGGCAAAAGCAGCGGGTTATGCTGGCAAGAGCACTATGCCAGCAGCCTGATGTGATCGTTTTGGATGAACCGACTTCTTTCCTGGATATCCGTTACAAACTGGAGTTCTTATCTATTTTGCAGGAGATGTCCAGAAAGCGGAATCTGACAGTGCTTATGTCGCTGCATGAACTTGACCTTGCCGGGCGTATCTCGGACAAGATTGCTTGCGTACAGGGGGATCGAATCGACCGGTTTGGGACGCCCGAAGAAATCTTTACCCAAGGATATATTCCTCAGCTTTATCAGATGACAACCGGCTCTTATGATGAACTGACCGGCGATTTGGAACTGCCATCGGTGCAGGAGAAACCTGAGATTTTTGTCATTGCAGGAAATGGCACCGGAACCAGCATATTTCGCAGATTGCAGCGTGAAAGAAAAGCGTTTGCAACGGGAATCCTGTGGGAAAACGATATAGACTTTGCTTCGGCTAAATCATTGGCGGCAGAAGTAATTTCTGTACCTGCCTTTCATTATATTTCAGATGAGCAAATAAAGCAGACAAAGAAATGGATCAATGAATGTGAATCCGTTATTTGTACATTAAAAGAATCAGATATGGTCGGTTTTGCGAAAGCTCTAAGCAATTTAGCAGAGTATGCAAAGATAAAGGGCAAACTGATAACGTATCCATAGATTGATGGATTGGCAGAAAGGTAAAGATTGTGAAATTTACGAAAAATACCCCGTGGAAAACCGGTTATGTGTTGTTTCCACGGGGATGAATGTGATTGTTTGGGGAAAACACCCTTGACAAATCTCTTTCCAAAAGAAAATACTTCAAAAGGCTGCCAAGGACAAAGGCTATACGGACACTATCTTTTTCGTGGATGACGGCATCACCGGAACCACCATGAAGCGCCCCGGCTTTCAGAAAATGATCGCTGCAATCGAGGCCGGATACATCTCGGCGGTATTTGTAAAAGACCTTTCCCGGCTGGGCCGAAACTACATTGAGGTGGGCAAGCTCACCGAAGAGTTTTTCCCGCTCCATGATGTGCGGCTGGTGGCCGTTTCCGATGGCGTGGACAGCGACGAAGGCGAGGACGATTTTACCCCGTTCAAGAACATTATGAATGAATACTACGCCAAGGACATTTCCAAGAAGCGCAGGATCGTCAATAAGATGAAAGGCAACGCCGGGATTCCGCTCTCCCCGCCGCCCTATGGCTACATGAAAAACCCGGACGATCCCCGGTTTTGGGTCATTGACCCGGAGGCCGCCGAGGTGGTGCGCTGTATCTACCGTCTGGCCTTGGAGGGCAACGGCCCCTTGCAGATCGCCACGGCGCTGGGGACGATGGGGGCGCTGAACCCCTCGGCCTATCGAACCAGCAAGGGGATCAGCAAGGGCGGCTCCAAAAGCACGCTAGAGCCTACCAAGTGGAACCATACCACTGTCAAGAAAATCCTCACCTTGCAGGAATACTGCGGCGATGTGATTAACTTCAAAACCTACTCCAAATCCTACAAGATGAAGCGCCGGATTGAAAACCCGGAAGAAAACCGGGCAATCTTTCTCAATGTCCATGAGCACATCATTGACCGAGTGACTTGGGAAAAGGTGCAAAGCCTGCAAACCACCCGGCGCAGGCGGCCTACCGTAACAAAGGAGTCCAGCGCCTTTTGCGGCTATCTGAAATGCCCGGAGTGCGGCGGCAATCTGACTTTCCACTTCAACCAGGGCAACCACGACATCAAGTTCTTTAGCTGCAACAACCACAATTCCGGGCTCCGCAAATGCTCGTCTACCCACTATATCCGGCTGGACTTCTTGGAACAGGTGGTGCTTTACGAGGTACACCGGCTGGCCTGTTTCGCCAATGAGTATGAAAATGACTTTATCAAGGCGATGGTTGGCCGCTCGGCAAAGGTGGCGGAAAATGACCGGGTACGCAAGAAGCGGGAGCTGGATGGGCTGCTGGCCCGGGACAGGGAGCTGGATATGCTCTTTGAACGGCTCTATGAGGACAATGTGTCCGGCAAAATCGACGATGCCCGGTTTTCCAAAATGTCCAAGCGGTATGAGCAGGAGCAGGGCGAGAACGCCGGACGGATCAAGGCTCTGCGACTTGAGCTGAAAAAGCTGGAAGATAAGCGGATGGATGTGGACACCTTTCTGGAAACGGTGCGTCGCTACACCGACGCCACCACCATCACCAAACGCATGGTTGCCGAGCTCATTCAGTACATCGAGGTCTATCCTGCGGTCAAGGAGGACGGCATTACCAATCAGCGGGTGACGATCCACTACAACTGCATCGGTGCTTTTGAGGTGCCGGATCGCCGGAAGATCCCCGAGCGGGACATTCTGATGGAAACGAGAAAAGGCGTAGCACTAAGCTACGCCCCCGCACAGATTGCTATATAAACTTGGGAATAAAAAATGCGGAGTATCATCAGCAGACCCTTTCAGATCCTTTGATGATACTCCGCATGGTCCGAGTGGCGGGATTTGAACCCACGGCCTCATGGACCCGAACCATGCGCGCTACCAACTGCGCTACACCCGGATGCTGATTGTCGTTTTCACGACCATAGCTTATACATTATAAATTTCTTCCCTGACGATGTCAAGAGGAATAATGGAATTCTCCGTGGAATATCCTATTTTATCAAAAACATCAAAAGGGGGAGTGGGGATGGAGCATACCAGCGCATCCTACCGCGTATACCGGACAAGCGGCCGTTCCGCTGCCAGGCGGAACCGAGGCAATCAAAGCGGGCTCTCGCCCAAGGAGCGGGTGCGCCTGGTACAGCTGTGCGTGTGCCTGGTGCTGTTTCTGGCGGTGTTTGTGGGGAAGGGAGCCTTCCCGCAGCAGCTGGCCCAGATTCAAAACAAGCTGGTGTCGGCGCTGACGGCAGACACCGACTTCCGCGCCGCGTTTTCCAAGTTAGGGGAGTCCCTGGGAACCCAGGACTCGGTGCTGGGGGAGCTGGAGGACTTCTGCGTGGAGGTCTTCGGCATCCAGCCTTCCGGAACCGGTGACGATTTGGAGGGTCAGAGCCAGACTCAGCAGGAGCAGGCCTTTCTCAATGCCGGGGCCTCATCCGCCGACCTGGCCGCCCACTACCTGCGCCTGGAGGATATGCCTCAGGACTGGCTGAGCGGGGGAGAGGTTGTGTCGGAGACCCCGGAGACAACACCAGAGCCTCAGGCCCAAGCTCAGCCCGAGACGGCGGCAGCCCAGCCAGAAGAGACCGTGCCGGCGGTAGGCACGGTGCTGCTGTCGGCAAACTACGAAGGCCCGGCACTGCCCAACAATTATACTATGGATAAACTGTCCCTGGGGGCGCTGGAGACCGTCAATCCCATTCTGGGCCACCTCAACTCAGTGTATGGCTACCGGGACCACCCGGTGGACGGGGAGTATAAATTCCACAACGGGGTGGACATCGGCGGACAGATGGGGGACCCCATCGGTGCCTTTGCCGCCGGGACGGTGGAGTACATAGGCGAGAACGACGACCACGGGCTGTATCTGCAGATCGACCACGGCAACGGAGTTAAGAGCTTCTATGCCCACTGCAGCAAGCTGTGTGTCTCCCAGGGCCAGACTGTGGCGGCAGAGGAGACGGTGGCCCTGGTTGGCTCTACCGGGGTATCTACCGGCCCTCACCTGCATCTGGAGATCAAATGCAACGGGGTGCACGTGGACCCGGCCTACTACGTCACCTTCCTTACCGACTGAGTGCGTCTGGGCAGGGTAGAGGCCAGCGGCGGCTTTCTTTTGCTGCTGGCCTGGCTCAACTATACCGATACCCAGGGGCTGATCCCCCAGGCCATCGCCTCCTGTTCGCTGCACGAGGCGGGACATTGGCTGGCCATCCAGGCCGTAGGCGGCAAGGTGAGGCGCATGCGGCTGGGAATCGCGGGAGCAGAGATGGAGCTGGGCCGTCCTCTGTCCTACTCCAGGGAGGCCCTGTGCGCCCTGGCTGGGCCGGGGGTAAGCCTGGCTCTGGCCTGGCTGGGACATTTCCTGCCCGGCGGCGCTCTGTTTGCGGGCATCAACCTGGTGCTGGCCCTCTTTAACCTGCTGCCGGTGAGCGGCCTGGACGGAGGGAGGGTACTCCACTGCGCCCTGTGCGCCCTGGCCGGACCGGAGGCAGCGGAGCGGACAGCCGGCCTTCTGGACGGATTTTTGGTAGGTGTACTGGTAGCCGGAGGGGTCATTTTGGCCTGGAAGGGGGGCAGCATCACCCTGCTTTTTACCGCAGGATGGCTATTTTCTTCCATTTGGCGTGAAAAGGAAGGAAAAAGGGGTTGCCAGATAGGGGTGAAACGAGTAAAATAGTTCTACCGCGTCTCAAGATAGAACTGGGGGAACGACATGAATCGCACGCTGGAGCATATTTTGCCCAAAGTACAAAAACCCGCCCGCTACACGGGTGGAGAATATAACGCCGTGGTAAAAGACAAACGCACGGTAGACACCCGCTTTGCCCTTTGCTTTCCGGACACCTATGAGATCGGCATGTCCAACCTGGGCTGCCGTATTTTGTACGGCCTGATGAACGAGCAGGAGGGGCTGTGGTGCGAGCGCTGCTACGCCCCCTGGGGAGATATGGAGGAGGAAATGCGCCGGGAGGGGTTGCTGCTCTACGCCCTGGAGAGCGGCGACCCTATTTCTGACTTTGATATCATCGGCTTCTCGCTGGGCTATGAGATGGCCTACACCAATGTCCTGAACATGCTGGACCTGGCGGGGCTGCCTCTGCGCAGCGAGCAGCGGCCGGAACTCACGCCTCTCATCGTGGCGGGCGGCACCTGCTGCTATAACCCGGAGCCTCTGGCCCCCTTCGTGGACCTGTTTGTCCTGGGCGAAGGGGAGGAGGTCACTCTGGAGTACATCGCCCTGTACCGCCAGGCCAAGGAGGAGTGCTGGAGCAAGGAGGAGTTTTTGCGGGAGGCCGCCCAGATCGAGGGCATCTACGTCCCGTCCTTCTATGAGCCCGTCTACCGTCCTGATGGCACCCTGGAGGAAATGCGTATCAAGGAGGGCTCCGGCGCGCCGGAGCAGGTGCGCAAGCGGGTGGTGCAGGACATGGACAAGGCCTACTTCCCGGTCAAGACCATCATCCCCTCCACCGAGATCGTCCACGACCGCGTCATGCTGGAGCTGTTCCGTGGCTGCATCCGGGGCTGCCGGTTCTGCCAGGCGGGCTATGTGTACCGCCCGGTGCGTAACCGCAATCCTCAGCTGCTGGCCGAGTACGGCAAGGCGGCCTGCCAGGATTCCGGCTACCAGGAGATGACCCTGTCCAGCCTCAGCTCCACCGACTACCCCTGCCTGCTGGAGCTGTGTGACGATCTGCTGGACTACTGCGCGCCCAAGGACATCGGCGTATCCCTGCCCTCTCTGCGGGCAGACACCTTCTCTATGAACCTGATGGAGCGCCTGCAGCGGGTACGCAAGGGCGGTCTGACCTTTGCCCCGGAGGCGGGCACACAGCGTCTGCGTGACGCCATCAATAAGAACCTGCGGGAGGAGGACCTGCTGCAGTCCTGCCGCACCGCCTTCTCCGGCGGCTGGAGCGGCGTGAAGCTCTACTTCATGCTGGGCCTGCCCACCGAGACTGACGAGGACGTGCTGGGTATCGCCGACCTGGCCCGGAAGGTGTACCAGTGCTGGCGGGAGTGCACTCCCAACCGCGCCCGCGGGGTACGCATCACCGTGTCCACCTCCTGGTTTGTACCCAAGCCCCACACCGCCTTCCAGTGGGACGCTCAGATCCCGGTGGAGGAGTACCAGCGGCGGGTGAACCTGCTGCGGGACGCTCTGAAGCGGGACCGTTCCATCACCTACAACTGGCATGACCCCCAGACCAGCTATCTGGAGGCCATCTTCTCCCGGGGCGACCGCCGCCTGGCCGACGTGCTGGAGCACGCCTGGCAGAACGGCGCTAAGTTCGACTCCTGGAGCGAGTATTTTGACTTCCAGCGTTGGATGGACGCCCTGTCCGCCTGCGGTCTGGACGGCGACTTCTACGCCCACCGGGAGCGGCCCCGGGACGAGGTATTCCCCTGGTGCCGCATCGACCCCATGGTCACCCCCGCCTTCCTGTGGCATGAGCGGGAGCTGTGCTACCAGTCCCAGACCACCCCGGACTGCCGCACCCGCTGTTCCGGCTGTGGAGCCAACCGCCTGCTGAAAGGAGGGGTGTGCAATGGCTGACCGTCTGCTCTTTTCCAAGACCGGCCGGGCCAAGTATATCTCCCACCTGGACCTGATGCGCACCTTCCAGCGGGCCTTTACCCGGGCTGGCATTGAAATCAAGCACACCCAGGGCTTCCATAAGCACCCCTTCGTGTCCATCGCTCTGCCCCTGTCGGTGGGCTACTCCAGCCAGTGTGAGATTCTGGAGTTTGGCCTGGTGGGGGGAGCCACCGCCGAGGAGGTGCCTGCCCGGCTTACTGCGGCCATGCCTGAGGGCATCATCATTCACCAGTGCTACCCCGCCGAGCGCAAGCTCAAGGAGCTGGCCTATGTGAACTACATCATCAACTTTGAGTACTCCGAGGGCCGTCCTCAGGCCTCGGAACCCGCCATGCGGGAGCTGCTGAGCCGGGAGAGCCTGGTGATGCAGAAGAAGTCCAACAAGTCCAAAAAGGGCTACACCGAGGTGGACCTCATCCCCCTCATCAAGGGCTTCAATCTGGAGTGCCAGAGTGACACCCTCACCCTGGACGCGGTGCTGTGCGCCCAGAATCCGGGACTCAACCCGGAGCTCATCCGGGCGGCCTTCTGTCAGGCCTACCCCGAGTACGCCCCCGATTTTGTCACCTTCCACCGCCGTGAGGTACTGGATATCGACGGAAAACCGTTTAGATGATGGCTTCTTTCTCCCCACGGGGTTGTCAAACGCCCGGGGGAGTGGTATAATACCTCCGCTATTTGAACCGAAAAAAGAGAAGGGAACGATACTATGTCCGGACATTCCAAGTGGCACAATATTCAAAAGACCAAGGGCGCGGCCGACGCCAAGCGCTCTCAGATTTTTACCAAGATCGCCCGTGAGATGATCGTGGCCGTCAAGACCGGCGGCAGCGGCGATCCTGCCAACAACTCCCGCCTGGCCGCCGTTATCGCCAAGGCCAAGGCTGCCAACATGCCCAACGACAACATCAAGCGCACCATCGACAAGGCTCTGGGCGCGGGCAACACCGACAACTTCGAGAGCGTGGTGTACGAGGGCTACGGCCCCAACGGCGTGGCCGTCATCGTGGACGCTCTGACCGATAACCGCCAGCGCACTGCCCCCGAAGTACGTCACCTGCTGGACAAGTACGGCAAGGGTCTGGGCGCCACCGGCTGCGTGTCCTGGAGCTTCGACCGCAAGGGCGTCATCGTCCTGGACAGCGAGGACCTGGACGAGGATACCGTGATGATGGACGCTCTGGAGGCCGGTGCCGACGATATGCAGGCCGACGACGAGGTCTTTGAGATCTACACCGATCCCGACGCTTTCCCCGCCGTCTCCGAGGCTCTGGAGGCCAAGGGCTACACCTTCCTGGAGGCTTCCGTGCAGATGGTGCCTCAGAACTACGTCAAGCTCACCGACGAGGCCGACATCAAGAACATGGAGAAGCTCATCGACGCTCTGGAGGACAACGACGACGTCCAGAACGTGTACCACAACTGGGAGCAGTAACCTACTTTTTTCGAGAAAAAAGTAGGCACCGCTTTCTTGAAAGAAAGCTTGGCAAAGAACTTTGTGCGAAACTTCGTTTCGCCTCTGCTTCGTAAGGTAAAACACAGGGACCCGCCAACCGGCGGGTCCCTGTTTCGTTATCTGTCTCTCTTTGCCGCTTGATAGACACTCAGTCCCAGTCCTGCTCCCACTTGATGAAGTTGCCGGTGGCAGCGTCAATTTCAAAGTCGTACTCGGTGCGGCCTTCCCGCAGCTCGCCCTCATACACGGCCCGGCCATCGTCAAAGTCGAACTCCAGCTTGACCAGGGTGGCATTGGGAGCCTTGGCCTGGGCAAGCTGCTGGGCCTTCTCCCGGGAAATATAGTTGCCGGAGCTGGTGCCCGCGTTGTCGGAGGAGGGGATGGTGTAGTTCTCAATGTCGTAGTCATAGCCCACGATGGAGCCGGTGGCGGCATCGATCTCGTAGTCGTACTCCTTGTTGCCGGAGTAGAACTCCACCTCATAGACCATCCGGCCGTCCTCCCGGTCCAGCTTCAGCTCCAGGAAGGTGGCCTTGCCGGCGGACAGCCCGGCGTGGCTCAGGGCGATCTCCTTGGCCTTGGCCTCGCCGATGTAGTCGGAGGCGGAATCATCGTCGTGGATGAGGATGGTCTGGGTGTTCTGGTCCCAGGAGACCTCCGCTCCCAGCAGCTGGCTCAGGGAGGCTAGGGGCAGGTAGGTGGTTCCGTTGTAGACCAGGGGGGAGACCCGGACTCCGGTGGTGTCCCGGACGGTGTAGGTGGTGCCGTTGACCTTCAGGGTCATGTCGGGGCGGAAGGTAGCGGTCACAGTCTTGGACTGGCTGGCGGCGGCGGTCCCCAGGACCAGGCAGCTGATGAGAGCCAGAGCGGCGGCGATATAAGATTTCTTCATAGTAAGTTCCTCTCTTTCCTTGTGTGTTGTTTTGCGCTTCTGATTATGAAATGCACCAGGAGAGGATTTTATTGCACAAGCTGAAAAATTTCTGAAAAAATTTTTTCTCTGGCCGCAAAGCAGCCCCACCGGGGCGCACTGACTATTACAGAGACATTGACTTTTGCTTTCACTATTACTGTAACAGGGACTGTTACTGCACGAAATCGTACAACAAAGCAGGATATTTCTCCTAAGGTAAAAGAAGGAAAGGAGAACATATTTTGCGCAATGAAAAAAAGAGTTTTTTAATTTACTTTGATAATGCTCCTATGATCAACGGCTTGCCTCCGGAACAGAGAGGCTGGCTGTTTTCTGCTCTACTGGACTATGGATCCCGGGTAAGCCGTGAAAATCTAACCTCTGAAACTGCGCTTTCGCTCTATCCACAGCTCGATTCTCAAGCTCAGATGGTTTTCCGGTTTATTGCATCCACAATAGACCGCGACACCCAGCGCTGGCTCCAACGCCAAAGAGCCGGAGAGGAGCGCCGTCGGACCAGGGAAGGGGAGAGGCCGTCTTCGTCTGCGGCTTGTTCTGCTCAGGCACTTCAGGAACAGGCGGAACGGGAGCGCCTGCGCCGAGTGCTGGAATTGTCCAAAGGCATCCAATAAGCAAAAAACAGGCATGCGCATCTGCGCATGCCTGTTTTTGGTACAAGTAAGCCTGTAAGCCGGGTTCTGTCTTTTAAGACAGCCATCTATCTCGACGCGCCGTTGCCGACGCGCTCCAGCCGCCTCCCCGGGACGGTCGGGCCAACCTATTGTCCCTCCACGGCGTTGCTCCGGATAGAGTTTACAGCGATGGGCTGTTCCCAGCCATCGGGTGAGCTCTTACCTCGCCTTTCCACCCTTACTGGCGGCAAGCCGCCAGCGGTATATCTCTGTTGCACTTTTCCTAGGGTCGCCCCCGGCGGATGTTATCCGTTATCCTTGCCCTGTGGAGCCCGGACTTTCCTCACAGACGGGCCTTTCGCCCCGCCCGCGCGGCTGTCCAGCTTGCTTGCCAAGCTATGATACAGGAAAAAAACCATTCTGTCAAATAAAATTCCGTCTTTCGGGGGAAAAATGAGGACAAAGCAGTTCCAGCGCCCCCTTCCTGATTGAAATTTTTCCAGGGGTGTGATAATATATTTTTAGGTATGCTTGGCTAGAGACCAGGCATCCAAAGAATCTGAAATCACTTCGATGGGAGGAGGACGTGTATGTCCACCATTACGGAATATTTAGAGGAACTCAGCGGCCGGCCGGTAACGGTGATCGGTATGGGCATCAGCAATGTGCCCCTGATCAAAATGCTGCTGCGCGCGGGCGTGAAGGTCACCGTGCGTGACAAGGCAAACCGGGAGAAAGTGTCCGACCTGGCCCAGGAGCTGGAGAGCCTGGGGGCCACTCTGGTGCTTGGCCCGGACTATCTGAAGGACCTGGGCGGGGAGCTTATCTTCCGCACCCCGGGCCTCAGCCCCAACACCCCGGAGCTGGCTCAGGCCGTGGAGAACGGAGCCGCCCTGAGCTCGGAGATGGAAGTCTTCTTCCAGACCTGCCCCAGCCACCTGGTGGCCGTGACGGGCAGCGACGGCAAGACGACTACCACTACCATTATCTCGGAATTTTTGAAGGAGGCGGGCAAGACCGTCTATGTAGGCGGCAACATCGGCAAGCCTCTGCTGCCTGACGTGGCCGACATGGACCCGGAGGACTATGCCGTGCTGGAGCTGTCCTCCTTCCAGCTAATGACCATGGAGCAGAGCCCCAACATCGCTGTCATCACCAACCTGGCCCCCAACCACCTGGACTACCACCACACCATGGAGGAGTACACCAACGCCAAGAAGAACATCTTCCTGCACCAGGGGGAGGGCGACCGGCTCATCCTCAATTATGACAACGAGGTCACCCGTTCCATGGCCGCTGAGGCGGTGTGCCCGGTGACTTGGTTCAGCCGCAAGGAGCGCCTGGAGGAGGGCGTCTATCTCCGGGACAACGCCATCTGGCTGACCAACGAGATGGGCAGCCGGGAAGTGCTGCCTCTCAGCGACATCCAGCTGCCCGGCGTGCACAACATTGAAAACTACATGGCCGCCATCGCTGCGGTGGACGGTCTGGTCCCCGACAAGTGCGTGCGGGCCGTGGCCCGCCGCTTCCACGGCGTGGAGCACCGCATCGAGCTGGTGCGGGAGCTGGACGGCGTGAAGTACTACAACGACTCCATCGGCACCAGCCCCAGCCGCACCACCGCCTGCCTGGAGTCCTTCAACCAGAAGATCATTCTGATTGCCGGCGGCTACGACAAGGGTGTGCCCTTTACTCAGCTTGGCGTGGAGATCGTGGGCCACGTAAAGGCCCTGTTCCTCACCGGCAACACCGCCGGAGCCATCCGTCAGGCGGTGGAGCAGGCTCCCGGCTACGCCGAGAGCGGCATGATCCTGGCCGAGACCGAGGACCTGGCCGCCGCTGTGGCCGCCGCCCGCCAGGCGGCAAAGCCGGGTGACGTGGTGGTGCTCTCTCCCGCCTGCGCTGCCTTTGACCACTTCAAGAACTTTATGGAGCGCGGCCAGGTATTCAAAAAGCTGGTCCAGGAACTGTAAGGAAGCTGCCAAGGAGGCAAACTGCGTTGAACTATCTTTCCGTTATCAACCGTCTCTCCGCCGCCCCCGGCCCCAGTGGGTTTGAGGGGGCGGTGGCCCGTGTGGCGCTGGATATGCTGAGCCCCCTGGTGGAGGAGGCCTATCTGGACCGCATGGGTAATGTGGTGGGTTTGCGGCCCTGCGGCAAGCCGGGGGCAAAAAAGGTCCTGCTGGACGCCCACCTGGACGAGATCGGGTTTATCATCACCGGGCAGGAGGAGGGCTACCTCCGCTTTGCCCCTCTGGGGGGCGTTGACCCCCGGATGCTCCCCGACCGGGAGCTCACCGTCCTGACAAATCCGCCCCGGCTTGGTGTGGTGGCCTGTCTGCCCCCACACATCCAGAGCCGGGAGGACATGGACAAATCCCAGCCTATCTCGGAACTGTATCTGGACCTGGGCCTTACGGAAGAGGAGGCCAAGGCCATCTCCATCGGCACCCCGGCCGTTTACCGGACGGGGTGTCTTGCCCTGGGTAAGGACCTTTTGAGCGGCAAGGCCCTGGACGACCGGGCCTGCTTTGTCATTTTGCTCCGGACCCTGGATCTGCTGGAGGGGGAGGAGCTGGACGTGGACCTGGTCGTCCTGGGCTCCACCCAGGAGGAGACCCACTCCACCGGAGCCATCACCGCCGCCTATGGGCTCCAGCCCGATCTGTGCGTGGTGGTGGACGTGACCCACGGGGACAGCCCAGATGCCTCCAAGGACAAGACCTTCCCCCTGGGGAAGGGGCCGGTCATCGGCCTGGGACCCAACTGCACCAAGTGGATCTCCGACCTCATGCGCCGGTGCGCCAAGGAAATGGACCTGTCTGTCCAGCTGGAGGTCATGTCGGGCTCCAGCGGCACTAACGGCTGGCCACTCCAGGTGAGCCGGGAGGGCATCGCCACCGGGGTGCTGTCTCTGCCCCTTCGCTATATGCACACCCCTATCGAGACCGCCCACCAGGGCGACATGGAGGACACCGCCCGGCTGCTGGCTGAGTTTATCCGCCGGGTGGGAAAGGAGGGAGCCCTGTGAGAGAGCTGCTGAAAGAGCTTTGCGCCCTCAACGGCGTGTCCGGAGACGAGGGAGCCGTGCGGGACTTCATCCGCAGCCAGGCCGAGCCCTACGCCGACTCCATCCGCACCGATGCCCTGGGCAACCTCATTGTCTTTAAAAAGGGCAAAAAGTCCACGGGCAACCGGCTGTTGCTGGCCGCCCATATGGACGAGGTGGGCCTCATCATTACCCGGGCTACCGAGGACGGCTTCCTCCGCTTTGACTTCGTGGGCGGCGTGGACCGCCGGGTGGCTTTGGGCAAGCCGGTAGTGCTGGGTCCCAAGAAAATCCCCGGCGTCATCGGCATGAAGGCCATCCACATGCTCTCCCGGGAGGACATGAAGAAGGTGCCCAAGACCGAGTCTCTTTATATCGACATCGGCGCCTCCAGCCGGGAGGAGGCCGAGGAGATGGCAGAGCCCGGCACTTACGGCTCCTTTGTCTGTGAAGGAGAATCCCTTGGCAGTGATTTCTTCAAGGCCAAGGCCATCGACGACCGGGTGGGCTGCGCTATCATGCTGAAACTTCTCCAGGAGGAGCTGCCCCTGGACGTGACCTTCGCTTTCACTGCCCAGGAGGAGGTGGGCACTCGCGGTGCCTTCGCCGCCGCCTTTTCCGTGACCCCGGAGGTGGCTTTGGTTCTGGAGACCACCACCGCTGCCGACAGCCCCGCCGTGGAGGAGCACCGGAAGGTGTGCGCCCCGGGGAAGGGCCCGGTGATCTCCTACATGGATGGGGGCACCATCTATGACCGGGGACTCTTTGAGGACCTGCGCCGCCTGGCGGAGGACAACGGCATTCCCTGGCAGACCAAGGAGTACCTGGCCGGAGGCAATGACGCCCGCACCATCCAGCGCACCAAGGCCGGCGTGCGGGTGGCGGCTATGTCTGCCGCCGTGCGATACCTCCACGCCCCGGCCAGCGTGGGTAGTTTTGCCGACTTTGAAAATATGCTGAAGCTGACCCGGCTGTTTCTGGCCGATCAGGCCATGAAATAGGAGGTTTTTCCATGGAACTGTTTGAACGGATCAAAACCCTCAATGCCGCCCACGGCCCATCCGGGGACGAGGGGGAGGTGCGGGAGACTATCACCCGTCTGGCCGCCCCTTACGCCGACGAGGTGACTACCGACACCCTGGGCAACCTCATCGTCCACAAGAAGGGCTCCGGCCCCCGAGTGATGCTGTGCGCCCACATGGACTCCATCGGCTTTATCGTCACCCACATCGAGAAGGAGGGTTTCCTCCGTCTGGGCCGGGTGGGCGGCATTGCCGCCAGCGAGGCCCTGTACACCCCGGTACGCTTTAAAAACGGAGTGCGGGGGGTATTTGCCAAGGAGGAGAAAGCGGAGCTCAAGGGACTCAAGTTGGACTCCTGCTATGTGGATATCGGCGCTGCCGACCAGGAGGCCATCAAGAAGCTGGTCCAGGTAGGGGATACGGCGGTATACGACACGCCCACCATTCGCAATGGGGATAAAGTAATTTCCCCTTACCTAGACAACCGCATTGCCTGCGCTGTCCTCCTGGACGTGCTGGCGCGGCTGGAGGACTGCCCCAACGACCTGTACTTGGTCTTCTCCGTTCAGGAGGAGGTGGGCCTGCGGGGAGCCAAGACGGCGGCCTGGGCCATCGACCCGGACTACGCCCTGGCAGTGGACGTCACCGACGTGGACGATACCCCCGGCAGCGAGCGCTGCGGCACTGTCCAGCTGGGCAAGGGTGCAGCTATCAAGGTAATGGATTCCTCCGTCATCTGCCACCCCGCTGTGGTCTCCGCTCTGGAGGAGGCCGCCCAGACCGCAGACATCCCTGTCCAGAAGGATATTATGCGGGCGGGCGGCACCGATGCCGGTGCCATTCACACCACCCGCCTGGGCGTGCTCACCGGAGGGGTCAGCATCCCCTGCCGGTACATCCACACCCCCGTGGAGATGGCCGACTTAAACGACGCTAAACACTGCGCCGACCTGCTGCTGGCCTTTGTGTGCCGGAAGCTGGAACCGATCAAATAAAGAAAGAATAAGGACTGAGAAGGAAAATGGCTTTACACATTAGCAAGCAAGTGCGTCAGCTGGGCGAGCAGGCCCAGGCCGAGCTGCGGGAGCAGTTTGCCCGCATTGACGCCATCGCCCAGGAGAACACCCAGCGGGTGCTGGAGGCGTTCCAGGACCACCGGGTGGCCGATGCCTACTTTGCCGGAACCACCGGCTACGGCTACGACGACCTGGGCCGGGACAAGCTGGACGAGATCTATGCCCAGATTTTCGGCACCGAGGCCGCTCTGGTGCGCATCCAGTTTGTCAACGGCACCCACGCCATCGCCAGCGCCCTGTACGGCTGCCTGAAGGCGGGGGACGTGCTGGTATCCGCTGTGGGTGCGCCCTACGATACCATGCTCGGGGTCATCGGAGTGGTGGACAAGGGCCACGGCTCTCTGAAAGACTACGGCGTCGAGTATCGGCAAGTAGAACTGCTTGACAACAAACCTGACCTGGAGGGCATGGCCAAAGCGGCCGCCGATCCCCGGGTGAAGGCAGTGCTGATCCAGCGCTCCAAGGGCTACGCCACCCGTGCTTCTTTGTCTGTGGCCGAGATCGGGGAGATGTGCAAGGTCATCAAGGCTGCCAACCCCAACGCCGCCATCCTGGTGGACAACTGCTACGGCGAGTTTGTGGAGACCCTGGAGCCCACCCATGTAGGGGCCGACCTGGTGGTAGGCTCTCTCATCAAGAACCCCGGCGGTGGCCTGGCTCCCACCGGCGGCTATATCGCTGGGCGCAAGGACTTGGTGGAGGGGGCAGCCATGCGCCTCACCGTGCCCGGCATCGGTGCTGAGTGCGGCTCCACCCTGGGCAACAACCGGCTGCTGTACCAGGGCCTGTTCCTGGCCCCTCACACGGTGGCCCAGGCGGTAAAGACCGCCGTGTTTGCCGCCCGGGTGATGGAGCTGCTGGGCTACCAGACTGAGCCCCACTCCAGCCAGGTGCGCCACGATATCATTCAGATGATCCACATGCGGGAGCCGGAGGCCCTGAAGAAGTTCTGTAAGGGCATCCAGTTCGGTGCCCCGGTGGACTCCTACGTCACCCCTGAGCCCTGGGACATGCCGGGTTACGACTGCCCCGTCATCATGGCGGCAGGCGCTTTCATTCAGGGCGCGTCCATCGAGCTGTCCGCTGATGCCCCCATGCGGGAGCCCTACACCGTCTATCTCCAGGGCGGCCTGACCTTTGAGTCCGGCCGGCTGGGCGTGCTGCTGGCGGTGGAGGAGCTGCTGGGCGAACACGAATAAGCCAAGCTTCCCGGCGCATACCCTGCCCTGAGGGGGGTGTTGGGATGCGCCGGGAAATTCGCCGCTGTATGGTGCGCTACCGTTTGCGGCATAATAGACGACAAGGAAAACAGCTTGCCCCCTTGATGATTACCTTGGGAGTCGCCGCGGTTGTGGCATTGGTATGTACCGCCGTCCTGGAGGCCCGTCTGCGCCCCATGGTGGTACTCGCCGCCCAGGCTCAGGCCCAGAATGCCATCACCGCCGTGGCCGAGGAGACGGTGGTGGAGGACCTGGCCCAGCGCGGGGTGAGCTATGATGACTTTGTCACCATCCAGCGGGACAGCAGCGGCACCATCACCGCCCTGACCACCGACATGGCTGCCCTGAATCTCCTGCGGGCTCAGCTGGTGGCCGATGTGCTGGAGGCCCTGGAGGGGGTGGACGTGTCCCAGATCCAGGTGCCTCTGGGCAGTCTGGTGGATCTGGATATTCTTTGGGGCTTAGGCCCCACCTTAAAGGTCCACGCCATGACGGTGGGCACGGTGGACGGGGAATTTTTCAGTGAGTTCACCTCCGCCGGGGTTAACCAGACCCTCCACCGCATCTGCCTGAAGCTGACCGTACCTCTGACCCTGATGCTGCCCGGCGGGGCGGTGGAGACGGTGAGCGAGACCGAGCTGTGCGTGGCCGAGACGGTGATTGTGGGCCAGGTGCCCCAGACCTATCTGGATGCCGGGCAATGAAGAAAGGGAGGAACCCATGTCAGACGCACAAGAGATCCTGGAACTGCGCCGTGAGCTCAACCAGGCCAACTACGAATACTACGTCAAGGATGACCCCACCATGTCCGACTACGACTACGACCATAAGCTGCGCCGTCTGGAGGAGCTGGAGGGGGCACACCCCGAACTGGTCACCCTCGACTCACCCACCCAGCGGGTGGGTGGCAAGGCCCTGGAGTCCTTCACCCAGGTCACCCACCGGGTGCCTCTGGAGTCCCTTCAGGACGTGTTCGACTTTGACGAGCTGCGCGCCTTTGACCAGCGGGTGCGGGGGGTAGAGCCCAAGGTAAGCTACTCCGTGGAGCCCAAGGTGGACGGCCTGTCTGTGGCGCTGGAGTACCAGGACGGCCAGTTTGTCCGGGGAGCCACCCGGGGCGACGGCCTGGTGGGCGAGGACGTGACGGAGAATTTAAAGACTGTAAAGTCTATTCCCTTGTCTATCCCTGATGTACCTGGAACTCTCATTGTCCGGGGCGAGGTCTATATGCCCAAGAAGGTGTTCCACGCCCTCAACGAGGAACGGGAGAAGCGGGGAGAGGCCCTGTTTGCCAATCCCCGCAACGCCGCCGCCGGGTCCTTGCGGCAGTTGGACCCGAAGATTGCCGCCCAGCGTCGGCTGGACATTGCGGTATTCAACATCCAGTGGGCGGAAAACGAGGACTTCCACAGCCACACTGAAGGAATCAACTACCTGGCGGACAAGGGCTTTAAGGTGATTCCCCATGTCATCTGTTCCACCATTGAGGAGGCGGTAGAGCAGGTGAAGGCCATCGGGGAGGGCCGGGAGAACTACCCCTTTGACATCGACGGGGCGGTCATCAAGGTGGACAATCTGGCCCAGCGCCAGACCTTGGGCTCCACAGCCAAGTTCCCCCGGTGGGCTGCCGCCTATAAGTACCCCCCGGAAGTAAAGCCTTCCCGCCTTACCGATATTGTGATCCAGGTGGGCCGCACCGGCGTGCTCACCCCCAAGGCGGTGCTGGAGCCGGTGCGTTTGGCCGGCACCACGGTGACCAATGCCACCCTCCACAACCAGGATTTTATCACCGAGAAGGACATCCGCATCGGCGACACCGTGCTGGTGCGCAAGGCGGGGGAGATCATCCCCGAGGTGCTGTCCGTGGTGATGGAAAAGCGGCCCGATGACGCCGTGCCCTACCGCTTCCCGGAGGTGTGCCCCGAGTGCGGCGCGCCGGTAGCCCGGGATGAGGACGGCGCCCACATCCGCTGTACCGGAGCCGAGTGTCCCGCTCAACTGCTGCGCAACCTGGCCCACTTTGCCAGCCGGGACGCCATGGACATTGAGGGTCTGGGCATCGCGGTGGTGGAGAACCTGGTGAAGGCGGGGCTGGTCAAGACCCCCGGCGACCTGTATTTCCTCCGCGAGGAGGACGTGGCCGAGCTGGAGCGCATGGGCAAAAAATCCGCCCAGAACCTGCTCTCCGCCATCGAGAAGTCCAAGAGCCAGGACCTGTCCCGGCTGCTCTTTGCCTTCGGCATCCGCCAGGTGGGGCAGAAGGCGGGCAAGATCCTGGCCCAGCGCTTCGGCTCCTTGGACAACCTCCAGGCGGCCACGGTGGAGGAGCTGACCCAGGTGGACGACATCGGCGCCATCACCGCCCAGAGCATTGTGGACTGGTTTGCCAGCCCCCAGAGTCAGCACCTCATCGCCCGCCTCAAGGAGGCCGGGGTGAACATGCAGGCCGAGCAGAAGGGGGAGGACCAGCGCTTCGCCGGCAAGACCTTTGTGCTCACCGGCACGCTGGACCGCTTTACCCGTGCCGAGGCCACCAAGATGATCGAGGACCGGGGCGGCAAGGCCGCGGGTTCCGTGTCCAAAAAGACGACTTATGTGGTGGCGGGAGAGGCCGCCGGGTCCAAGCTGCGCAAGGCCCAGGAGCTGGGGGTGCCCGTGCTTACCCAGGAGGAATTTCTGGCTCTGATGGAGTGACCTTGTTTCTCCTGGTAACATGTGCTATACTGAACCATATAATAAAAAATAGGAAGAAGGGGCTGCCATGGGGGCAAAAAAGGGTTACTTTTTTATTGTCGTCACCATCCTGATGTTCACCTCCTATGAGGTGGTATTGAAATTTATCTCTGGGCAGCTCAACTCCATGCAGCTGACTCTGTGCCGGTTTTCGGTGGGTTTCCTCATTCTGCTGCCCCTGGCCCTTCACACCCTGAAAAAGAGGGGAGAGCGGCTGGATGGCAAGAGTGTGGCCTACTTCGCCCTGCTGGGTCTCCTGGGCATCGCCCTGAGTATGCCCATCCTCCACGTGTCGGTGAACTACGCCGGCTCGTCGGTAGCGGCGGTGCTGTTTAGCTGCAACCCGGTATTTGTCACCTTTTTGGCCTTCTTTTTGCTGAAAGAGCCCATTTTGCCCCGGCATATTGCCGCCCTGGTGCTGGAGGTGGCGGGCACCATCGCCATCATCAATCCCTTCCAGACCTCGGTGAACCTGTTGGGGACAGGGCTGGCTCTGCTGTCCACCATTCTGTTCTCCTTTTACGGAGTCATGGGCAAGCGCAAGTGCGCCCAGTACGGCGGGGCAGTAGTCACCTGCTTCAGCTTCTTCTTTGGCAGCCTGATTTTGCTGGTGTTCATTCTCCTGTCCCACATTCCCGCCCTGGCGCAGATGCTCACCGGGGCTGGGCTCAGCGAGTTTGCCAACATCCCTATCTTCGCGGGGTACACCCTGCAAAACCTGCCCTACGTGCTGTTTGTGTCGGTGGGTGTGGCGGGCATCGGCTTTTGCTGCTATTTCCTTGCCATGGAGTACCAGCCCGCCAGCGTGGTCTCCCTGGTCTATTTCTTCAAGCCGGCTCTGGCGCCGGTGCTGGCCTGGATGGTTCACGGCGAGATCATCGCACCCAATATGCTGCTGGGCATCGTGCTCATCGTGGCCGGTTCTCTGTGTGCCATTATCCCGGGTATTCTGGAAGCAAAGCGAGTTTCTTTGCATAAGTAAGATATTCTACATATGAGTGAGGGGAAACATCATGTCCGTATCCAAAGTTTACTTTACTGATTTTCATACTGAGGCCTTCGGCGACGGCCTGCCTACCAAGCTGAAAAAGCTGATCAAGCGGGCCGGCATTGCCGACCTGGACCTGGAGGGTAAGTTTGTTGCCATCAAGATGCACTTCGGCGAGCTGGGCAACATCA
This sequence comes from Flintibacter porci, assembly GCF_041925195.1. NCBI lineage: Bacteria > Bacillati > Bacillota > Clostridia > Eubacteriales > Flintibacter > Flintibacter porci. Next base: position 24,248 of record NZ_JBHEVB010000017.1, on the reverse strand, counting down.
GCTACCTGCGCCCCAACTACGCCCGTGCGGTGGTAGACGTGGTGAAGGAGCTGGGCGGCAAGCCCTTCCTCACCGACTGTAACACCATGTATCCCGGCAGCCGGAAGAACGCCCTGGAGCACCTGGAGTGCGCCTGGCAGAACGGCTTTACGCCCCTGACTGTGGGCTGCCCCATCCTCATCGGTGACGGTCTGAAGGGCACCGACGATGTGGAGGTGCCCGTGGTGGGCGGTGAGTACGTGGAGAAGGCCAAGATCGGCCGGGCTGTGATGGACGCCGACGTGTTTATCTCCCTGACCCACTTCAAGGGCCACGAGATGACCGGATTTGGCGGCACCATCAAGAACATCGGCATGGGCTGCGGCTCCCGGGCCGGCAAGACCGAGCAGCACGCCAGCGGCAAGCCCCAGATCGACCCCAAGCTGTGCCGGGGCTGCACCCGCTGCCAGAAGGAGTGCGCCAACGGCGGCCTGGTCTTTGACAAGGAAGCCCGGAAGATGACCGTGGATCAGAACAACTGCGTAGGCTGCGGCCGTTGCCTTGGCGCCTGCAACTTTGACGCCATCTACTTTGTCAACGACAACGCCAACTCCACCCTGAACTGCCGCATGGCTGAGTATACCAAGGCGGTGCTGGACGGCCGTCCCAACTTCCATATCTCTCTGGTGGTGGATGTGTCTCCCAACTGCGACTGCCACGGGGAGAACGACATCCCCATCCTGCCCAACATCGGCATGTTCGCCTCCTTTGACCCCCTGGCCCTGGATCAGGCCTGCGTGGACGCCTGCCTGGCCGCTCAGCCCATGCCGGGCAGCCAGCTGGCCAAGCATCTGGCCGACCCCAACTTCCACGACCACCACGACCACTTCACCAACTCCACCCCCGAGTCGGAGTGGAAGAGCTGCCTGGAGCACGCGGCCAAGATCGGCCTGGGCTCCCGGGAGTATGAACTGATTGAGATGTAAAGGATAGAAACTTGCCCCGTCTGGAGAGCCAGGCGGGGCGTTTTCTGTTTACTTTGCCCCGAAAGTCTGGTACAATCAAAGGGCAAAGGGAGGCTGTCATGAAAGAGAAGATCCTTTATTATTGTACCGAATGCGGAAATGAGACCCCCAAGTGGCAGGGCAAGTGCCCGGCCTGCGGGGCTTGGAATACGATTGTGGAGCGCCCGGCGGAGAAGGCCTCCAAAAAGGGACCGGTGCGCTCAGTGGGCAGCGGCCTGGGGGTGGCGGTGAACCGCCCCAAGCCCATCGCCCAGGTGGAGACCACCGACGAGCTGCGCTTTCCCACCGGAATGGGAGAACTGGACCGGGTGCTGGGCGGGGGAGCCGTGAAGGGTTCCCTGGTCCTGGTGGGCGGTGCGCCGGGCATCGGTAAGTCTACCCTGATGCTCCAGATCTGCGGCTCTCTGTGCCGGTTTGCCAGCGTGCTGTACGTCTCCGGCGAGGAATCCGAGCGGCAGATCAAGCTGCGGGCCGAACGGCTCAAAGTAGGTGGGGAGGGGCTGTACCTCCTGTCCGAGACCAGCCTGGATAACCTAGTGGATGCTGTCCACGAATTGAAGCCGGACATTCTGATTGTCGACTCCATCCAGACCCTCTACCACGGGGATTTGTCCGCCTCGCCGGGCAGCGTGAGCCAGGTGAAGGAGTGCACCATGGCCCTGATGCAGCTGGCAAAAGGGGAGGGGCTCACCATTTTTGTCATCGGCCACGTCAATAAGGAGGGCTCCATCGCCGGACCCAAGGTGCTGGAGCACATGGTCGACTGTGTGCTGTACTTCGAGGGCGAGCGGCACATGTCCTACCGCATTCTCCGGGCGGCCAAAAACCGTTTCGGTGCCACCAATGAAATTGGCGTGTTTGAGATGGAGGACGGCGGGCTCAGCGAGGTGCCCAATCCCTCGGAAACCCTGCTGGCCGGACGGCCGGAGGGCGTGCCCGGCTCCTGCGTCACCTGCGTGATGGAGGGCGTGCGTCCGGTATTGGCTGAGGTGCAGGCCCTGGTGGTACCCAGCAGCCTGGGCAATCCCCGGCGGGTGAGCAACGGCTTTGAGTATAACCGGGCCATGCTGCTGCTGGCCGTGCTGGAGAAACGAGGCGGCCTGCTGCTGGGGAACTGTGACGCCTATTTGAACGTGATCGGCGGACTGTCGTTGGACGAGCCTGCCGCCGACCTTGCCGCCATGATGGCCATGGCGTCCAGTTTTCGAGACAAGCCGGTGCCCAGCGACCTGGCCGCCATCGGTGAGGTTGGACTAACCGGAGAGCTGCGTGCCGTGAACACCTTGGGGCAGAGGCTGTCCGAGGTGCGGCGTCTTGGCTTCACCAAATGTCTGATCCCCAAGCGCACCCAGGGGAAGCTGGTAGTGCCGGAGGGGCTGGAGCTCATCCGGGTGGCTAACATCCGGGAGGCTCTGGCGGCCTTGCTGTAAGGGCTGACTAGCCAAGGGCACAAAGTTGACACAGCCATAGCCGGGCCGGCCCCAAGAGCCGGCCCGGACCAATTCACATAGCCCGTCCCGCTGATAGACGCAGGGGTCGGTGCAGTGGATCAAACTCATGGACACACACCTCCAAAAAACGGGTGTCCAAAGTATGTCCGCCGCGCCGCCGCTTTATCCGGCGGGACAGATCATCCGAAAGGAGGGGCCGCTGTGGCCTGTTTTTGGGCAAACTTATAAGTCAACAAAATAAAAATTTTGTTGACTAGAGTGGAGGCTAAAACGGCCTCTGCCCTGGATTTGCCCGATTTTGGCCGGTTTTCGGCCATCCCGGCGGCCGCCGCAATATGATAGATTATCGTACCGAAGCACCACCTATTTTACGTGATTTTCTTGTTTATCACGAGACCATTCAGGGCCACTCCCGGGCCACGGTTGACGAATACTTTCTGGACCTGCGCAGCTTTTTCCGCTTTCTCAAGCTGGACAAAGGCCGCGTGGACAAGGACACGCCGTTTGATGAGATCTCCATTGACGACGTGGATCTGGATCTGGTCCGCGGCGTTACGCTTAGCGATGTGTACGCCTATATGAACTATCTGTCCCGGGACCGTGCGGTCCATCCTAACAGTTCCGACGCCCATTACGGCCTGGCGCCTGCCGCCCGTGCCCGCAAAGCCGCCGCCATCCGTTCCTTTTATAAATATCTCTCCAGCAAGGCCAAGCTCATCACCGAAAACCCCATGCAGGACCTGGACGCGCCGCGGCTGAAAAAGACGCTGCCCCGTTACCTGAATCTGGATGAGAGCGTGGAACTGCTCAGTCATGTGGACGGCCCCAACCAGGTGCGTGATTACTGCATCCTAACTCTGTTTCTCAACTGCGGCCTGCGAATCTCCGAGCTCATCGGCCTGAACGTCACCGATGTGCGCGGTGATCAACTGCGCGTGTTAGGCAAGGGTAACAAAGAGCGTGTTCTCTTTTTGAACGAGGCCTGCCGCTCTGCCCTGGACGACTGGATGACGGAGCGCTCCACCCTCACCCTGCTGGATCAAAACGCCCTGTTTGTCACCCCCCGCAACCACCAGCGCATCACCCGGGCGGCGGTCCATAAGCTGGTAAAAAAGCACCTGTCCGCCGCGGGGCTGGACAGCACCAAGTACTCCTCCCACAAGCTGCGCCACACTGCCGCCACCCTGATGCTGCAAAACGGCGTGGACGTGCGCACCCTTCAGGAGGTGCTGGGCCACGACCACCTGAACACCACCCAGATCTACACCCACGTGGACAACGATGATCTGCGCACCGCCGCCCGGGCAAATCCCCTGGCTAAGGTGCGGAAAACAGCAAAAGAGAAGAAAAAAGACGAATCATAATAAAAAAATGCGCCGGAAACTTGGTTCTACCAAGTTTCCGGCGCATTACCTCTTCCCTATCCCCTCTTACATTTTACCTTTACTAGCTCCGTTCCCAGCCGCCAAAGGGGCAGCAAATAGAGGAAAAAGGCAAAGCAGATGCTGACCATAGGCGCTCCCACCGAGGCCAGCGGCACTCCGGCTGCGATAGACCAGGGGATCAGCGGCGCCGCTACCACCGCCGTATCCTCCAGGGCGATGGCGGTCTCCTCCCGGCTGGGCTGGGCGTCCTTGCACAGCTGGTGGGTCAGAATGATAGCCAGCGTCTGATTGCAGGCCACGGCAGAGGCCAGCACGCCGGTGCACAGCATGGCTCCGTAGGGGGTGATGCGCCGGCTGAGAGTCAGAATGGCCTGCTGCAGCCCGTCCAGCAGCCCGGTTTTTTGGAAAATGCCCGAGTAAGCCGAGGAGATGCACACGATGACGGCAACCTTCACCATAGAAATGACTCCGCCGCCGTTAAGCATGGCCCCCACCGCCTCCTCCCTGGCCTGGTAACCAAGCAGGGCGCAGTGCAGCAGCTCCACCGGCTGGACCCGCTGGAGAAGCAGGCAGATGGGAATAGCAGAGAGAATACTGGCCCCCATGGCCCACTTCACCGGCACCCGGCCCAGCGCCAGCGCGAAAATCACCAGAGCGGGCAGCAGCGCGATCCAATGCAGTTGAAATTCCGTCTCAAACAAAGCAGCCAGATCCAAAGAGGTCTGGGTGTGTGGTGTGGCCATGCCCACAAAAAGGTACAGCAGACTGGTCACCACAAAGGGCAGCCAGGCGGTGCGCAGCATGGCCCGGATGTTATCAAAGATGCTGGTCTGGGTGAGCTCCGCCACCAGCAGAGCGCTGGTGGACACAGGAGAACACCGGTCTCCGAAGAACACACCGGAGAGTACTGCGCCTCCGATCAGCACCAGAGGTACTCCCATGGCTGTGCCCAGAGTGGCGCAGATGACTCCCATGGTGGCCGCCGCGCCAAAGGCGGTTCCGGTGAGCACCGAAACCAGACAGTTAAGCAGAAAGGTCATCAAAAGGAACACCGAGGGCTGAATAAACGGCGTGGTGTAGCTGATGATGGCCGGAATGGTACCCGAGGCCCGCCACAGGGCGGTGAGCACGCCGATGAGCAGGAATGTGACCAGAATGTTCCGGGCGGTTTTGACTCCGTCCAGACACATACTCCCCAGCTCCCGCCAGACATAGCCCCGCCTGCGTCCGTAAGCCAAAAAGATGACTAATCCAACCGCCAGAGCGTACAGAATGGACCAGTTCAGAGCCACGCACATCACCAGAGCAGCACAAAACAGCAGCAGCGTCAGCGTTTCCACGTCTCCATCTCCCCTCTCTCCTGCCAATTAGCATAGCACACCCAGCTCCAAATGAAAAGAGGGCAGACAAGCGCGCCGGGAACCTGGATGTTCTCCAGATTCCCGGCGCGGTCAATCGTAAGGCATTCTGTTATGAATCTGCCCGCCGGACGGTAAGGAAATAGTGCTCTGTCTCCGCATCCAGCTCCACGGTCTTGATGCCTGCGTCCAGGTCAAAGCCGAAGTTCTGCCACAAAATTTCGATCTGTCCCCGGTCCTCCAGGGTGGCAGTCTGCTCCGTACACACGAGTTTAGAGCCCAGGGTGGTCATCAGGTCGTAGCCCCGTGTTCCCTGATTGGCCCGGTCGCAGCTATAATCGTAGCTGGCCTCTTTTTCCATGGATACGGTCACCGTGAGGCTGCCCCCGGCGGGGACCGTTACCTGGGTTTCCAGCCAGCACACCCGCTGGATGCCCTCCGCGTCGGAGGCCACATCCTCCAGCCAACCGGAACTGTATCGCGATTTTTCCTGGGCAGTCAGCCCGCCATAGGCCAGCAGCTGTTCTAAAACCACACGGTAATAGAGTTCAAAGTCCACCTGGGTTTCCCGGCCATTGGTCATCCGGGTCAGCACCTCCCGCAGCATGGTATCAAGGTCGCTCTCGTACCGCTCCACGGTGACGCCGCACCCCTCCAGCTGTGGGGTATCCTCATCCACGCCGCCGGTGACATAGCCTCCCACGGTCAGATTCTTAATGTCCTCCCCGATCACCAGCAGATAGAAAGGTTCCCCATAGTTGGACTCCCGCTCTTCCGGGATGGAGAAGCCCTGGACCATAGCGCCGCTCTCCGGATCATACCGGCAGGCATGGAAGCCATAGGTCAAAACACGGGTTTTATTGTAATCCAGATCAAAGGCTGCACGAATGGTGGGATTGGATGTCTCTCCTCTGTCCTCGGGCGCGTAGGGGTCAGTGAATTGATAGACCGTCACAGAGATTCCGCTTACATCGGGGGCCGTCCCCAGGGCACGGGCCAGATAGCTGCCGTCGGAGAGCAGATCCCGGTAGTTCTCCCAACTCTCTGGGGCATCCAGATTGATGCTGCCTCCCTCCTCGCCTTCCAGCAGACCTCCGCCCCCTTCAAACGCTCCGGCATAGGAGCCCAGATACAGATCGGTTTCCACCTCGCTCCCGTCCACAGTCAGCACCGGAAGCTCCAGGCTGTGCAGTGAGGTGACAAAGGGGTAGAGCAGGGTGATGTCCTGATCCGTTTCCCCATGGTTCGTCAGAGTATACGCGTCGGTAACCAGGATGTGGTCGTCGTACCGCTCCAGCTCCAATTCCTCATCCCACACCGGTATCCACGGGGCAAAGTCCAAGGTAATAGCCCGCTGGGCGGTGATCGTTTCATTTTCCTCCCGCAATGTCATGGGAAGCACCGGCCCGGCGTAGGACTGAAACGCAGACGCGCCGCTGGCTCCACTGTCACTGCCGCTGCGCCCGCCCAGCAGAGGCAGCAGCCGCACCACGCCCACCACCAGACACACACAGGCGGCCAGAGCGGCCCATCGTTTCCAGTGATATTTTGTTTTTCTCCTTCTGGGTTCCAGGGCCGGGTCAAGTATCTCATCGTTCAGGTGGCTGATGGCCTCAAAGAGGCGCTCGCTCTGTTTGCTCATAACACCACGCCCTCCTTCTCCAGCGCCTGGCGCAGGCTCTGGCGCAGCCGCCGCAGCCGTTGGGCCAGTCCGTTGGAGGAACAGCCTAGTCCGGCCGCCAGTTCTTTGACTGCCTCTCCGCACCAGTACCGGCGGAGAAACAAATCCCGCTCCTTCTCATCCAGAGTCCGAAGCCACCGCTCCACCGCCCGGGCCACCTCCTGGGCCTCCCACTGCTCCTCCGCGCTGGGCACCGCCGGGACGCACTCCTCCAGCTCCAACACCAACGCCTCCATTCCCCCGCCCCGCTTGGCGCTGTACCGCTGCCGCCAGCGGTCGATGGATAGGTTGCGCACGATGCGGCACAGGTAAGCCCGCAGACTGTTGGGCCGCTGAGGCGGCATGGTATTCCAGGCCCGGTGCCAGGTGTCGTTGACGCACTCCTCCGCGTCGGGCCGGCTTTGCAGAATGTTGTAGGAGACGCTGCGGCACACCGGGCCGTACTTCTCCTCCGAGGCGGTAATGGCCCGCTCCTCCCGCTGCCAATACCAGGCCACGATCTGCTTGTCCTCCATGTGGGTCCCCCCTTTTCCCTTCACCTATTCAGACGGAATTGCCCGGGGAATATGACCAAAATTCTTTCTTTTATTGTACCATGGGAGAAAAATCCTGCCAATGCTCTCGTCCCGCCATTGCGAAACGACCTTCCCTGTGCTACAATTTATCCTGATATTTGGAAATTTTTCAGAAAAGAGGGTTTATTTATGTATCCCGTCTATGTTTTGATTGCTCTGCTGCCCCCGGTGGCTATGCTGATCGTGGGTATCTGGTGGAAGGTATCTCCCCCTAAGATGGATGGAAAAGGTCTGGCCTACCGCACCCAGCTGTCTACCAAGAGCCCAGAGGCGTGGGCTTTCGCCCACAAGCACTGCGCCCGGCTGTGGGTGCGCATGGGCGTGATACTGACTGCGGCTGCGGGCATTGCTATGTACCTGCTGCGGGACCAGGACTACCAGACCTTCCTGATCTGGATCCTGGCGGGCGAGATGGCTCTGTTCTGTGTCTCCGCCTTCCTGGTGGACGCCCTGCTGAAAGCAAATTTTGAAGAATAAGTAAGAAGTGGCCCGTCCGGCATAGTCGGACGGGCCGCTTTTGTCTATGAAGCCAGGCAGACCTGGGCCAATACGGCGGCCAGTTTGGTCTGGTAGCCCTCCTGACGGAGCATCGCCTCCTCCTCTGGATTGGAGAGAAAGCCGCACTCCACCAACACCGCCGGGCAGTCCACGTGATTCATCAGGTACACATTGTCGCCGATGGGCTTGGCCTGACGGCTGTTATCGGGCTGCAAATTGGTCTGAATGGCCTGCTGGAAGGACTCCGCCAGGGCCTGGGAATCCTGGGTGGGAGCATAGAAAACCTGTGAGCCGTGGTATTGACTCTGGGAGAAGATATTCTGGTGGATACTCACCAATACCGCTCCCTCCAGTGCCTGCACGGTCTCGGCCCGGTTGTGCAGGTCGGAAACCTTCTTCTCCCGTAACGTCTCCGCCTCCTGGTCGTGCAGGGAGATATCCTCCTCCCGCATTAGGTAACTGTTTTCCCCGTAAAAGCCCAGCAGGGCGTCCAGCCGTTTGGCAATGGCCAGATTGATCTGGCTCTCCGGCACGCCGGTCACCGACACCGCACCTCCGTCTTCCCCGCCGTGCCCCGGATCGACCACCCAAACCCGCTCTCCTTCCGGCCAGGAAGCCGCCGGAGCAACCGCGCCCAGATAGGTCTGCACCAACATTCCCGCACTCAGCACCGCCAACAGCCCCGCTAAAATCAGCAGGGACCACCATCTCATCCTCTTCAACCGCACATCCCCCCTCCCCGTATTCTATGGAGCGGGGAGGTCGACTATGTATGGACCCTCCCGCCCTGAGGTGCATAGGATGCACCGGGAGGCCGCTCAACCTCCCAATCCCAACCGAGGAGGAATGATCTTGAATATGGAAAATGGCAGCTCCTGTCCCCTGCCCAGCTGCCCGGACCGCTATGGCACTCTGCCGTCCTGCGCGGGTCTGTCGGTGCCCGCGGGGAGGCCGACTATGTATGGACCCTCCCGCCCTGAGGTGCATAGGATGCACCGGGAGGCCGCTCAGCCTCCCAATCCCAACCGAGGAGGAATGATCTTGAATATGGAAAATGGCAGCTCCTGCCCTCTGCCCAGCTGCCCGGACCGCTACGGCACTCTGCCGTCCTGCGCGGGTCTGTCGGTGCCCTATGTTCCCTTCCAACAGGAAGGTTCTCAGAAATATAGTCAGAGCGACGCGCTGAGCAACGGCACTCTGTTTCCCGGCCTGAATCTTCCCTTCCGCCTGAAAGTGGAGGGCAGCACCGTCCCCGCCGGTCCCCTGGCCGAGCTCCAGGCTCTGGAGTTTGTGGTCGCGGAGCTTGGTATGTATCTGGATACACACCCCAGCGACCAGGAGGCCTTCGACCTGTTTCAGAAGTACGTCGCCATGGAGAAGAGCGCCCGGGAGACCTATCAGGCCAAGTTTGGCCCTCTGACCCAGAGCGCCTCCGCTAACGGGGAGAATTACCAGTGGCTCAAGGAGCCCTGGCCCTGGAACTATGCGCAAAACGAGGTGAAGTGACATGTTTCTTTATGAGAAAAAGCTGCAGTTCCCGGTAAAGGTGGCCACTCCCAACCCCAAGCTGGCCTCCTTCATCATCAGCCAGTACGGCGGCCCCGACGGCGAGTTGGGTGCGGCTATGCGCTACCTCTCCCAGCGCTACGCCATGCCCTATGCGGAAGCCAAAGGCCTGCTCACCGACATCGGCACAGAGGAGCTGGGCCACATGGAGATGGTAGCCGCCCTGGTCCATCAGCTCACCCGGAACCTGAGCGACGAGGAGGTGCGCAATAACGCCTCCTTCGCCCCCTACTTTGTAGACCACACCACCGGCGTCTACCCCACCGCCGCTTCCGGTTTCCCCTGGAGCGCGGGAGGCATGCAGTCCACCGGCGACGTGATCGCCGACCTCACCGAGGACCTTGCCGCGGAACAGAAAGCCCGCGTCACATACGATAACATCCTGCGTCTCAGCGATGATCCTGACGTGAACAACGTCATCCGCTTCCTGCGGGAGCGGGAGATCGTCCACTTCCAGCGCTTTGGCGAGTGCCTGCGGCTGTGCAAAGAGAAGATGGACGCGAAAAATGTCTATTTTACCAACCCCGCCTTTGACAGCTCTCCTGCTCCTCAACCCCGCACCGGTATGGCAAAGGGCTGACCTCAACGAAACTGAATTTCAAACGCACAAGGCCGGGAGGCGCTCCATTTGGAGTGCCTCCCGGCCTCTTATGTGTTCCGGTGAGTGCTTTTATCTCATCCCTTTGATATCTCTCACGCGCCCAGCAATTCCTGCGCAATGGGGTCGTTGGCATCCATAACAATGACGCGCCGATTTTTAGCGCCCTCGCTCTCCACAAACTTGCCGTTGGCATCCCGGTCCTGTCCCCGGACAAAGGGATCCGCTTCAAAGCCCAGTCCGATGGTTGTCAGCTGGTCCTCGGGAATGCCGAAGGCACTGACCAGCAGATTCTTTACCGCAGCTGCCCGGCGGTTGGACAGGTCTACCCGGGCCTGCTGATCTCCGTCGGTAGCCGTAGTCCCGGCCAGCAGAATGGGATGGTCCGGATGGGCAAGGATGACCTCGGCCACAGGCTTGAGTGCCTCCTTTGCGGCCGCCTCATCCAGGAAGGCATCACTTTCCGCCTTGAACATCACCTGGGTGGAGTTGAGCTCAAAGGGGGTTTCAAAGACCAGAGGTTCTTCCTCCACGGTGACCGAACCGGCGGCACTCTGCTCCTCCGGGCCGTGGATTTTGAGGGTATACTGAATGGTGTCCTTTTTATCTGCCCAGACATAGATGTAATAGGTGGTCTTGGGAGACAACTGCATACTCTCCGTGGCCGCCTCTCCGCTCTGATTTGCGTTTAGACTATACCAGTGCATCGTTTCACCATACATATTATAGACACGCAGACAAAAATCACCGGTTCCAGGCGTTTTGTTCACCGTGGTGACTTCATAGGTGGCGTTCTCCACCGAGTTGGTAGTAAATGCATACCACTGCCCCCGTCCGTCGCTCACCTTGCCAGAGACCTCCGTCTCCAGAGGGATCATGCCGCCTTCGTCCTGGTTGGTACCGGCAAGGATCTCCTGTCCAGCCACGGCTCCCACCGACTCGGACACGCTTCCGGCGGTGGAATAACCGGACTTCTGCTCCTCCGGGTCCCGGATGATGAGGGAATAGGAGATGATATCTCCCTTTTCCGCCCAGATATAGATGTAATAGGTAGTGCTGGCGGGCAATTCCAGATCCAGCGTGGAAGCACGTCCCGCTTGATTGGCATCCAAAGTGTACGAGTGCATCTTCTCACCATAGGCATTGTAGATACTCAAGCAGAGATCGCTAGTATCCAAGGTCTTGTTTACGGTGGTGATCCGGTAGGTGGCATTCTCGGTGGAGCTGGTGGTAAAGGCATACCACAGGCCGCCATCCTGGGTGGTCTTTCCGGTGAGCTTGGTGTTCAGGGGCAGCAATACTGCCTCATTTTAATTGGTTCCGCCCCGGAGCATCTCAGTGGCCTCACCCATAGACTCCAGTCCGTCTGCTGCCACAATCAGCGAGCCGTTATCCGGCTTATTATTTTCCTGCGTTGAAACGTCCTCCGTGGGTTGGGAGCTGCCCGCTCCCTGGGACGAGGTATCTGACGCATTTTTCCCACCGCAGGCGGTCAGGGACAAAACCAGCGTCACAGCCAGTATCCATGCAGCTGTCTTTTTCATGTTTTTTCTCTCCCTTCCCGGTTATCTCTGCACGGCTCCGTCTTCCGGAGCGTGGACTGTCAGAGAGTATTGGATGGTATCACCCTTCTCCGCCGCGAGATAGATGTAATAGGTGGTGTCAGGGGGCAGTTCCAGGTCCAGGGTGGATGCCTTTCCACTTTGTTCCGCATTCAGAGTATATTGATGCATTTGCTCTCCATATTGGTTAAGGACCTTCAGATTCAGTGCTCCCGTTCCCCGGGTCATGTTCACGGTGGTCAGGCGGTAGGTGGCATTTTCAGCGGAATTGGTGGAGAAGGCGTACCACTGGCCCTCTCCCCGGCTCACCTTGCCATCCAGCCGGGCGCTCAGGGGGATGAGCTGGGCGTCATCCTGGTTGGTTGCAGCAAAAATCTCCAGCTCGTCCTTTGCCTCAGGCCCAGGCTGTGCCACGTTGTTCTCCGGCTCTTGCCCCTCCTGGCTGCGGAGAATCAGGGAATAGGAGATGACATCTCCCTTGTCGGCCCAGACCTTCATATAGTAGGTGGTCTCAGGCAGAGGGTTGCTGCCCCTCCCCACTGTCCGGCGTCCAACGGATACTGATTGAGCTGATTTTCTTCTTCATCATAGACGCTCAGTCTCAAGTCGCTGGTCTCCGGCGTCTGATTGACCAAAGTAATGGCATAGGTGGCATTTTCTGTCTCATCGGTGGTAAAGGAGAACCACTGGGTCTCCTCCCGGACGGTCTTACCTTTCAGCTTGGTATCCAGAGGAATCTCCTCGGCACTCTCCCGCTCGCTTCCCCCGGTCACCTCTGCCACTTTGGGCTGCTCCGCCTGAGAGCCGGAGGATGATGTACTCTCCGCCCCCGAGCCGCTCCCGCTGCCGCTTGGCGCTTTCTCCCCGCAGGCGGCCAGCGTCAGCAGCAGCGCGGACACCAGCACCAGGGATACCAGATTCTTTTTTGTCATACTGTGTTTCTCCCTTCCGGTATTCTCTCTTATTTCTTCGCCCATTGCGGGCAGCCGATCATTATCGTTTGGCATCATCTCTGGCCTGCTTGGCCCGGTTGGATGCCACATAGCCATCATAGGTACCGGCATATGTTTTTGCTCGACTTTCATGGAAGATGGCCCGATCCTTTGCCTGATATTGCCGCCAAGCCCGCTCATTCGCCTCCCGATAGGGATCCGGACCGGAGCTGGAGACCGGAGCGTTGGAGCCCATGATCCAATCGCCGACCGCTTTTCCGGTGCTGTCTGCAAAGCGCTCCACCACGCCCACTCGTCTCCGCGGAGCCTGCCGCTGCTGCGGAGCCACGTTCGCCTTGGTGAAGAAGACTAAAAACCGCTCTGCCAGAGGCACCAGGAATTTGTAGATCAGGTACAGCATGGCCAATGCAGCAAGCAGTTCAAAGAAGCTCCCCTGGCCCTCCAAAAAGACGTTTACGCTTTCAAATCCGATTAGGATCAAGGCAAACAGCATGAAGTATCGAAAACATTTTCCGACCAATTTTGCAATAAAGTTCATACTATGCTCTCCTTTACTCCAAAATGTGGACATCCCGTGTACCTGGCTGTCCCACCGGCATGGAGGTGTCGCTGGGCCAATAGGTGGCCTCAGGATCAATGCTGAAGGTCAGATGCTGACCGTCATATTGCTCCAGCCCCTCTGCGTAGGCAACTGAGATCACACGCACGGTATCGCTTCTTGGAGCACCCACCGGATCGCCCGACTGCAATTCCATCTCCTGGGGAGTATCCAGCACAATGAGGTGGAAGGTCTGGCTGGGGTCAGACCAGGGAGCGTTGGGATCAGGGCAGCCCTGAAGGGCAATGACTTCTTCATAGCTGTAAGTATCAATGGTTCCGGTAAAGACGATGCGGTCTCCGTCGGTGGGAAGCTCACCCTCTGTCCCATTGTCGGCAGATGAATCAGATGAACCGTCCGGCTGAGTCGTCCCGTTCTCCGGCGTCCAGCTGTCCAGCGCAGCAGTATCGGCAATGTCATGCCAGGGGATATCTATGAAACTCAGCTCCTGAGGAATGGCATCCATGCGTCCGGACCACTGTTTCTCCCGCACCAGGGAGCCATTTGAAAGGGTGATCCGAGTAATATCGGTGCTTCCGGTCCCGCCTGATATCTCCGTCAAGCGCAGTCCCATTCCATCGCCCTGGAGGGAAAGGCCGGAGGCGTAGCCGCCGCCCCCGCTGTACTCCTCCAGCGACTCCTCCGGCTGGATCACCTGGTCGGTGTCAGGGTCGTACTGAAACAGCCGCACCCGATCACTGTAATCGTCCCCCTCCTGGGAGAGAAGCAGCGTGGGCACCGGGTCGTCGGTCTCCAGTTGAACCAGAGCATAGCGGTAGCTGCCGGTGGGGGTCACGGGATAGGGTGAATAGGAATAGCTGTCCGCCTGAGAGACGATGAGGCGGTACTGCTCCAGAGCCTGTTCCAAGGCCTGGTCTGCCGGGTCCTCCTCGGTCTGAACAGGAGCGGAACCGTCCGAGACGCTCACAGAGGAATTGGAGTTCTCCCCCGGCCCGGCGGTGGGCTGAGACAGGCGGCTGACACCGTACACGCCTGCGCCGATCACCGCCACAGCGGCGACGGCAATGAGACCCAGCTTGGCCGCTCCCAGGCCGCTGGCAGCCGCTTTGGCTCCAACGGCAGCCTCCGTTCCGCCCTTGGATGCCGCCCCGGCACCCGTGGCGGAGGCAGTACCAGCTCCAGCCGCTCCGGCCTGACCGGCGCTTGCCAGCACATTCTGGAGGATCTGACCGTTTGGCAGCTGCCCCCAGGGCAGCGGCGATCTCCTTTACCGGCATCTCCTGGTAGTAGTACATACCGATGACCGCCCGCTGGTCCTCCGGCAAACCGTCGATGATCTCACGGACCAACCGGGTGGTCTCCGCCCGGTCCAGCACCTCATCAGGGAGGTTCCCGGCATCGAGATCGGCAAAATGCTCCTCCACCGGCTCGTCTGGCTCCTCCCCGGCAACCAGGTCAGTAAAGAGCATGGGCTTCTTCTTTTTCAAATAGTCCCGGGCCGTATTGGCCCCAATCTGCCGCACCCAGGGAGAAAACTTGCTGTCGCCCTGGAAGCGGTCCAAGTAGGTAAAGGCCTTAACGTAGGTATCCTGAAGAATGTCCAGGACCGTATCCTCGTCCTTGATCATGGACTTGATGGTGTAGAACACCTCGTTGTAGGTCTTCTCGTACAGGGCAGCCAGGGCATTCTGGTTCCCTTCCCGGGCCAGAGCCACCAAACCGGCCAGCCCGTCTCCCGCTTGCTCCCCTCCAGACGCGCAGAAAGGACAGGCTTTATTTCCCTCTGGAATGGGTCTTCCGCACCGATCACAGTTCATGGTGTTCGCCTCCATGTAAGTTTTCTTTGGTGAGCTTCTGCAGGATCTCTACTTTTTTCGTTCGGTCAATGGGGAAGGATTCCACCGCAGCCCGGATGATTCTCCGTATGATCTGTTCCAATTCTGTTTCCTCCGTTTCATAGGGATTTCCCTGATTGTCAGGTTCCTAACACCCATGTAACGAATCCGGAGACTGTCCGGTTGCATCCTTTTTTATTTTTTTGCAAAAAAATTTTGTTCTACCTGAGACCGGTAAAACAGATGAAAGCTATCCCCGCTTTTTTCCTATTCTAGCACATGTTGCCACGTGTCTCAAGGGATAAGAAAATGCCGCCTGGACCCTTCGTCCAGGCGGCTTCCTTTATATTTAGAAATTTCCAGTGCTATGCCGGGCACAGCCCTCCGCCGGAGTGGCCCAGGCGTCCGGCGCGCACCTGGATAAGCTGAGCGGTGACGCTCACGGCGATCTCCGCCGGGGTCTCTCCGCCAATATCCAGGCCGATGGGAAGACGGATGGACTCGATCTGCTCCCGGGAGAAGCCCCGGCGCTCCAGTTCTCCCCACAGAAAGGCTTTCTTTTTGCGACTGCCCATGCAGCCTACATAGCAGGGACGCTGCTCCAGCACCTGACACAGGACCTCCAGGTCGTGCTGGTGGCCCGGCGACATGATCACCGCATAGTCCCGGCTGGTGAGCTGTATCTGCTCCCCGATGTTCTCAAAGGAACCAAGCACCACCAGTTCCGCGCCGGGGAAGTTCTGGGGCTGGGCGATCTCCTCCCGGCTGTCAAAGACCACCACCCGGAACCCTACTTGAGAGAGCATGGGGACCAGAGCCTGTCCCACATGGCCGCCGCCGAAGAGATACAGCACTCCGTCCCGGCCCATGGGTTCGGTGTACATCCCGTCCTCAAAAAGCGGGGCGGTCTGAGGACGCTTGGCCAGCGTTTCCGGCAGTTCTCCCTCTCCATAGACCGCAAGGTCATATACTTGCTCATTATTATAAATTAAAAGTAGGCAAGGAGTTCCACCTGTCAAGAATCCAATCAGGCGCTCCAGGTCAGGCAGCTGCTTTTCCCCCAGAGTCTGGATACACACCGTCACCGCCCCGCCGCACACCATGCCGGTCCGGCTGGCCTCGCCCCCCAGGGAGTAGTGTTCCAGGCCGCCCTGGGCTGTGCCGTCCATCACAGCAGAAGCCCGCTGCTGGACTAGGTTCTCTACTGCGCCGCCGCCCACGGTGCCAATCCAGGTCCCGTTGGACAGCAGCGCCATCCGTGCCCCAGCTCCCCGGGGCGCGGAACCCGCACTGTCTACGATGGTACACAGCACCGGCGCGCCGCCCTGGCAGATACAGTCTGTAAGAGCAGAAAAAAAGGTATAATCGGTCATGATTTCCTCCTAGTGCAAGTAGATCCGCTTGTCGCCCTGATAGGGAGCCACCCGGCCCACCAGTTGGGGCGCAGGCACCCGGTTGTCCTGCCGCAGCTCTTCCAGCAGAGCCGGTGCGTTCTCCGGGTGGACGGCCATCATCAGGCCGCCGGAGGTCTGGGGGTCGTACAGGAGGTCCTGAACGGCCAGCTCGGTCTCTCCCGCCTCCACCCACTGCTCGGCAAAGTGGCGGTTGCGGTACACTCCAGCAGGCAGCACCCCCAGCCGGGCCAGCTCCAGGGCCTGTGGGATGAAGGTGATGCCGGATAGATCCAGATGGATCTCCGCCTCGCTCCCCTGGGCCATCTCCAGCAGATGGCCCAGCATGCCGAAGCCGGTGACATCGGTGCAGGCATGGACCCGGTACTTTACCATAATATCCCGGGCGTACTTGTTGAGGGTCATCATCAGCCCCTCGGCAAAGGTTCTTGTCTCCTCGTCGGTCAGGCCGCCCTTGATACCGGCAGTGAGCACCCCGATACCAACGGGCTTGGTGTAGATGAGCACATCCCCGCTCTGGGCACCGGAATTGGTGAGCAGCTTGTCGGGATGGACAAAGCCGGTGACGGCCATGCCGTACTTGGGCTCCTTGTCATAGATGCTGTGGCCGCCGGTGATGATGGCGCCCGCCTCGTAGGCCTTCTCGTAGCCACCCCGGAGAATGGCGTGAACCGCCTCCTTGGGCATGTCCTCGGGCACCGCCATCACGTTGAGAGCCAGCTTGGGCTCTCCGCCCATGGCGTACACGTCGGACAGGGCGTTGGCCGCGGCGATGGCCCCGAAGGTATAAGGATCGTCAGCAATAGGGGGAAAGAAATCTACAGTCTGCACCAGGGCCAGTTCATCGGAGAGCTTGTACACCGACGCGTCGTCGCTGCGGTCGTAGCCCACCAGCAGATTGGGGTCCTGGCGGACCTTCAGTCCTTCCAGAAGCTTGCTGAGCTCCCCCGCCCCCACTTTCGCGCCGCATCCGGCGCACTCGGCCAGTTTGGTCAGTTTGATTTCGTCCATTCTCAGCCCTCCAATGCATGGGTCAGGTGGAGCAGGGCCTCCAGCACACCGCCGCCTACGGCCAAAGCCTTGTCCGAGGCGCACAGGCAGTGGTCCGGCTTACACCGGGGGTCAATGTCCCCGCACTTCATGCCCTCATATACCTCAATGCCGTCCTGGAGCAGTCCCCGCAGACAGCCGTCGATGGTACACAGCATTGGCGTGTCCCCCACCAGAGCGGCCACGTCGCCCGCTTTCACCATAGCCCCGATCTCCAGGCAGGGCTTGAACACGCCGCTGGCAGGGGCGCGGAGCACACGCTCCACGGTATAGCCCCCGATGTTCCCCGGCACGCCGGTGTTGGGAATGGGAGAGCCGGTATACAGCACCCGGCCCAGAGTGTGGCCCCGCATGGTCTCCACCGCTGCGTGGCAGTCCACCCCGGCAGTAAAGCCCGGCCCCACGGCGATAACCGCCGGAGCCATGTCCATGTGGGTGCCCAAGTTCTTCTTGGCCAGGATGGCGTCCACCACTGCATCTGGTTTCAGGGCCGCAATGCACGCCCCCTCCGGGTCGGCCAGCACCGGGACAATGCCCTGCTTTGTCAGCTCCAGGGCCTCCTGGGGGCTGTGGGCCAGGCGTCCGGTGAGGCCCTCCACCTGCACCTCCCCCAGACGGATGGCCTCGGAGAAGCAGACGGTGCGCCGCACCGCTGTGGGGTTAGGCAGATCTGTGAGCACCAAACGAATCCCGGCACGATACAGGCGCAGGGCAATGCCCGATGCAATGTCCCCCGCGCCGCGAATAACAACCAGCATGTGTTTCTCTCCTTTGTGATTTACAGCTCCATCTCAAAAAGAGCAGAATAAGACAGCCCATCCAGCTCTGACAGCCGCCCGCGTTCCGCCGGCGGCATGGCCCAGGCCAGCCCGCAGTCAGCGGTGATAGTCACCGGCACGGGGATGAGCCGCCCGGGAATGTCCTGTTCCATACAATGACGCTCCCAACTCAGTGCGGCGGTAGTGGTCGGAAAGGTGATGACCAGGGTGGGTCGCTTTGCTCTCATTGTGTCATCTCCCTTAAAGCGGCCAGGGCCGCGTCGATGTCCTCCTCCGTGGTGTACCAGCCAAAGGAGAAGCGCAGACAGCCGGTGTCCTGAGTACCCAGCGCCCGGTGCATCCGGGGCGCACAGTGGATGCCGGGCCGCACGGCGATATCGTACTGCACCGAAAGCTCATCGGCGGCAGAGGCCGGGTCCCAGCCCTCCAGGTTGAGGGCCACCACCGGGGCACGGTCACCTGAGAAGTCGCCGTAGAGGGTCACGCCGGGAATGTCCCGGAGTCCCCGGACAAAGCGCTCCGTCAATGCAAGCTCATGGGCGTGGATGGTCTCCACTCCGGTCTCCAGAATGAAGTCCACCGCCGCACCCAGACCAGCCAATCCGTGGCCGTTGAGGGTACCCGCCTCCAGGTGCTCCGGGTACTCCTGAGGCTGCTCCTCCTCAAAGGAACGCACCCCCGTACCTCCGGAGAGCAAAGGCCAAAGCTCCACCCCGGGAGCCACGCACAGCCCGCCGGTACCCTGAGGCCCCATCAGCCCCTTATGGCCGGTAAAGGCCAGCAGATGGACCCCCATCTCCTCCATGGAAATGGGGGTGCTCCCCGCCGTCTGGGCAGCGTCCAGCAGGAAAACAAGGCCGTGCTTTTGGGCAAAGGCGGACATGCGCACCACATCCAGGAGATTGCCCGTCAGGTTAGAGGCGTGGGTGCCCACCAGCAGTTTTGTACTGGGGTGCAGGATCCCCTCCAACTGGTCATACTCCAGCCGTCCCTTCCGGTCTGCCGACAGGTAATCCACCTTTACCCCTCGTTCTTTTGCAAGGGTGTGGAGGGGCCGCAGCACCGAGTTGTGATCCCAGTCGGTGGCGATGACGTGGTCACCAGGGTTTAGCAGCCCCCACAAAGCGGCATTCAGGGCCTGAGTCGCGTTGGCGGTGAACACCACGCGCTCCGGATGGCGGAAAGTAAAAATCCTTGCTAGCGCTTCCCGGGTATGGAAAATGGTGCGGGCTGCGGACAACTCGCTGGTATAGCTTCCCCGGCCGCAGCTGCCCTGTCCGTTTATAGCCTCTACCACCGCCTGCACCACACAGGGGGGCTTTTGCAGGGTGGTGGCTGCGTTGTTGAGGTAGATCACAGGTTTACCAGGCGGTCGGCCTGGGTGAGGATCTCGGCGATGCGGTACATGTTGGTGACACTTCCCACCGCCAGCTTCTCCTTTAGTCCATAGTAGTCCAGGCAGGTGCCGCAGGTAAGGATCTCCGTGCCCCGGCTCTCCAGCTCCCGCAGGTCCTCCAGAGAGGGGCTGCCCTCCACCGTCCATTTGGCTCCCCCGTTAAAAAACAGCATGGTGCGGGGCGGCGTCTCCAGCTGAGCCAACGCATACAGGAAACTTTTGAGCAAGGCGTGGCCCAGTTCTTCGCTCCCCCGGCCCATGGTGTCGCTGCCGATGGCCACCACAGCGTCCGCGCCCATGATGGTGCAGCCGCAGCTGGGCTGCGGGGCACTCTGGGGAGCGTCCTGGGCTCCTTCACCAATTATCACCCGCCAGTAGTCGGACTCCTTCTGCACAGAGGCGGCACGGCCCTTCTGGGCGGCCATGCGCTTTAAGTTCTCCACCGCCGCGTCGTTGTCCACCCATACCTCCAGGTTTTCTCCTTCTTTCAGCTCTGCCAGAGCGTGCAGGGCCAGCACCACGGGCTGGGGACAGGCCTTTCCTCTTGCATCAATGGTCATACGTTTCTCCTCCTGCCTTGTATGTTTCATCCCGATCCCGTATAATGGGACCAGAGAAAATTTCCGATGAAATTTAGTTTATTATATAATAGCTTCAGGCCCACCGTCAACGGAAGGTCCTTGCGGGAGAAGGGAGTTCACTTTGTTTTCTCAGATATTCGGTCTAAAGCCCGGGGTGGTGTCGGTCATTGGCAGCGGCGGCAAAACCACCCTACTCTCCACCCTGGCCCGGGAGCTGCCCGGTCCGGTGATTCTGTGCACCACCACCCATATCTTCCCCTTTTCGGAGTATCCCCTGATTTCCGGGGAAGATGCCGGCGCGCTGAACGCTGCTCTGGCCCGCTCCCGGGTCGTGTGCCTGGGACAGCCCGGCAAAGACGGCAAGCTCACCGCCCCTGCCCTGTCCTTTTCTCTGCTCCGGGAGCTGGCCTCCTGGGTGCTGGTGGAGGCGGACGGCTCCAAGCGGCTGCCTCTGAAAGCCCATGCCTCCTACGAGCCGGTGATCCCCCCAGAGAGCAGCCACACCATTCTGGTGGCGGGCGCCTCAGGCTTCGGTGCCCCTATCTCAAAGGCAGTCCACCGCCCGGAGCGCTTTTGTACCCTCACCGGAGCGCAGCTCCAGGACCTGGTCACCCCGGAGCTGGTCGCCCGGGCCATTGCCTGGGAAGGTCTGGCACGCCAGGTATTTTTAAACCAGGTGGAATCCCGGTCGGACTGGGCACAGGCAGAGCAGTTTGCCCGCGCTTTGCAAGGAAGCGGAATCCAGGTGTTTGCCGGGAGCCTTCATCAAAGGAGTCTTTCTCCTCTTCCTGATGCCTGAGAATTCTCTAAGCAGATTCTTGATCCCTATGTAGTAATTGGCGGAGAAAGGAAAATTCCTTGCTCCGCCAATTGTTATAATGGCACAGATATATTTTAGTCGCCTGGGGCCACAGTAATGTCCCACACAGTCTCCAGATAGGCAAGGATACGCTTTACACATACCTCCACCAACTGCGCCCCCTTCTCCGCACTGGCATCTACCGCCGCGCCAATACACCCATTCTCCGTTCTGGCAGAGAATGGTGCGTACTGGATCACATCGGGAAAGGCATCATCGGTAGGTACCGTGACTGGAAGGGCACTCCGGCGATCCACCAAATCAGGATAGAGATGGAGCATGACACTGGTGCCGCACTCGCTGGCATGTCCATGGGCCATGCTGCCCGTGTTGGTGAGGATACCATCGCTGTGTGTGCGTGCAAAACGCCACCAGTCGATCTGACATGACTGAAGCCCATGGGTATGCAGATACTTCTTTGCAATATAGCTTACCGTGTCTACGTTGCCGGCATGGCCGGTGAGAAATACGATGCGCTTGACCCCGTCGGACACCAGTTTCCCCACCAGAAAGTCCAGGTAATCCTCCAGAATATGGCGGGGCATGGCAAAGGTACAGGGGAAGGCACTCAAGGCGCTGGACTCCCCCATTTCTATGGCAGGTGCAATCAGAAACCCGGTGCGTTGGGCAATGCGTTCTGCAATCCCCTGGGCAGCCAGCAGATCCGTGCCCATAGGAAGATGGGGACCATAAATCTCACAGGACCCTGTGGGAATGATAACCGACGGCTCTCTGGCAATGGCCGCCAGATACTGCTCTCCTGTCATGTTTCGAATATAGGCTTGAATAAGTATCGCTCCTTTTCTCTTAGCCGTTGCCATGCGGGTACAGGCTTTTGGCACAATTTCGCACAAAATCATGTACCGCCTGGCTTGGATTGTCCTTTTTACAAAGAATATAAAATTTGCGCGGCGTATAGTCCTCCTCCAGAGGACGAAAACAAACCCCCGGATACTGCTGCAGAGGGACAAACGAGGGCAGCAGCGCGATGCCCACATTGGCCCGCACCAGCATGATCTTGGTATTCAGCGTATTGACATGAACAAAACCGCGCACCGGCAGGTTGCGGCAGTAGTAGTCAAAAAGTTGAGAAATGCTGCCCTCATACATGGTGACCAGGTTCTGATCGCTCATCTGCTGCCGGGAAATCCGCTCCTGCTCACACAGTGGGTTGCGGCAGCTCCAGGCGATCATCCACGGAGCATCATGGATGAGATACTGTTCCGCCTGTCCGGGAGGCAATTCATTAAGAAACTGATCACTTGTCAGGATAATATCCAGCATATTCTCCTGAAACTGTTCCAGCAGCTGATGATAGCGAAACTGAAGGCAGCTCACACGTACAGAAGGATTTTGTGCCATGTAGGAGTCAATATAGGACTGGATCAACGCATCCTCATAAAGGCCCAAACCGATCTTCAGTTCCCGGATCAACCCGCAGTGAATGTTCTGCACGGTCTGAACGGACTGATCGTATAACTCAATCAGTTTCTTGGCCTGGGTGTAAAATTCCGTACCCGCGCTGGTCAGCTTTACACTGCGCCGGTCCCGGTGAAACAAAGTGACATGGAGCTCACTTTCCAAACTGTTGATCTTTCGGCTCATTGACGTCTGGGTGGTATGCTCCTTTTCCGCTGCCTTGGTAAAATTCAGGCATTCCGCCAGACTGATGAAACATTTGATGTTTTCAATATCCATAAGATAGCTTCCAATCTTTCCGTATGCTATGCAAAAAACGTGTTACGATGCACGCTTTTTTCATTTCCCTCCTGGTCGGAGTGCATGTTACTATTGAATCACGAACTTCTTATTTTGTGTATTATAGCAAAACAGCTCCATTCTTGCAAAGGAGACTTCTGATTTGGCAGGAAGCTTCCTCTCTGCAAAACAGGAAAGGTGGGTAATCTGCTTGAACCAACCGATTCAGGATCTGCTTGACCGCTACAAAGGCGATGCCATTTCTCTTCGCAGAAAACTGCATCAGTCGCCTGAGCTGTCCATGCAGGAAACAAACACAACCCGGGTAATCCGGGAGACACTGGAACAATACGGCATACGCTGCATGGAGGATTATTCTCTTCTCACCGGTGCCGCAGCTATTCTGGAGGGAAAGGAACCGGGAAAAACCCTTCTTCTCCGCGCAGACATCGACGCTCTGCCCATGGAGGAAAAATCGGCTCTGCCCTTTGCCTCACAACATTCCGGAGTGTGCCACAGCTGCGGACATGATATCCATACCTCTGCCCTTCTCCTGTGCGCACGCATCCTCTCCACCCTGGAGCAGCCCCGGCGCGGCAGAGTGATCCTGCTCTTTCAGCCTGCCGAGGAAACTGGTCAGGGCTCCAAAGCGGTGATCGATTCCGGATTGCTGGAGCGCTATCCCCCTGACCTGGTTCTGGGCGCCCACTGCTGGCCCGATCTCCCCGCCGGCTCGGTGGGATTGCGCGTGGGCAGCTTTATGGCGGCCTCCGACACCCTGCATATCCGCGTCAAAGGAAAGGGCGGTCACGGGGCCCATCCACACAAGAGTATCGACCCTGTCGTCACGGCGGCCTACATCATCACGCAGCTTCAATCCATTGTATCCCGCTCCATCGATCCCCTGGAGTCGGTGGTCATCACCATCGGCACCCTGTCGGCGGGTACAGTAAACAACGTCATTCCCGATGAGGTCCAAATGGGCGGCACAGTTCGCATTGCAAACGGTCATATGCAGCCCTTGGTAGAAGAGCGGATCCGTACCATCTGCCACAGCTGCGCCCAGGCAATGGGTGCAGAATGTGAGGTAGATTACATACACGGTATGCCTGCCCTGGACTGCGATGCCCAGGCAGTCTCTATCTTGGAACGGGCAGCTAAGGCGCAGCTTGGCGAAAAGCGGGTCGCGTTTCTTCCCCGTCCTTCCATGGGCTCGGAAGATTTTGCACGCTACCTTACCCTGGCTCCCGGCGCAATGTTCCGGATCGGCACGGCAAACCAATCCGATCAGAGCTGTCTGCCCCTGCACAATGCCCACATAATCTTTGATGAGGAGTCCTGCAAATAAAAGTCAAGTCCTAAAATGAAAAAAATCCCGCAAAGTTTGCGAGATCAAAAAAGCGCAACAAATCAAGCTGGAGAAAAGACTTCCACCAGCTGGAGTGAGT
>NZ_JBHEVB010000016.1:0-62054 GCF_041925195.1 Flintibacter porci | reverse complement strand
TTTCAATTCCATAGATGTCACTGAAAGCCCCCCTGTACAAAATAGTGCTGGAACGTTCCGCTTCGTTCCAGCACTATTATCTCATGCAAGTCTATCCGCCTGTTCCTTTGACGGTTACGAAGGAAAGTCAGATTTCACTCTTAAATACCAGAGTAATAAGGCCAAAGGATTTATCCTAGCGCACAAAATGAGACTGGACAGCCTAATATAAGGCTGTCCAGTCTCGCTTTATATGCTCACATTTCTGCAAGCACCTTTCATTGGAACATTTTGTGGGGGATATTACTTCACGTCGGTCCACTTCTCATTGGTGAAGCTGCCGGTGTACTCATGGGTGTTAGTGGACTCCATGATGGTGTAGTAACCCCAATAGCTGTCACTCAGATCCACAAAGTGTACCAGCTCGTCCTCGTGGCGGTCGATGTAGCGCTCGTCCGCATCGCGGCCCAGCATGTTGTTGACAATGACACACACTTCCACACGGGTAATGTTGTTGCCGGGACGGAAGGTGTTGTCGGGATAGCCGCCGATCCAGCCGTAGGTGGTAGCCTGAGCCACATAGGTGTAGTACCAGGCGTTGGCACCCACATCATAGTAGGAGCAGCTGGCATCCAGGGGATCGTAGGCAAACGCCAGGCCAACGGTGGCAAACTCGGCGCGGGTGATGGGCTCGTCAGGACGGAAGGTACCGTCGGGATAGCCGTCCATCATGCCCAGGCTGGCCAGGGTCTTGACCGCGGTGGCATACCAGGCGTCATCGGGCACGTCGGAGAAGGACTTGGTAATAGTGACATTCTTGTCCAGCAGGAGGGCGTAGAACATCTGGGCAACCTCAGCGCGGGTCATGTTCCGGTCAGCGCGGAAAGTGCTGTCGGGATAGCCGGTGAGGTATGCTCTGTGCTCATCGGTCTCCAGCCAGTTGGACACGCCGCTGTCGTCGGGACCGGTCTTGTCCTTCTGCCACTGGGCATACAGGTGATCCGAAGACCCCTTGATATGGAAGGGATCGCCAGGCATATAGCGCTCACCGCTGCCGTCCGGCTCAGTATTCCAGCTTACAAAGACATATCCGTCCCGCTCGGGCAGGCGGCCCACATTCTCATACTCCTTGACCGTCACACTCCGAGTACTGCTGCTCTGATAGAAGGGCTTGTACCCTCCGAAATTCGGATGATAGTACAGAGTGTAGCTGGTGGGATTCGAGTCCTTTGCAAAGGTAGCACGGATGGTGTGGTTAGCCTGAACATTCTTAAAGGTATAGCTGCTGACTGCACCCTTGCTCACACCGTCCACGGTCACATCACTAATGTGGTAACCAGCGTCAGCAGTAATAGTAAAGGCCTGATCAGCGCCCGCAGTTACTGTAACAGAGCCATTGGGAGAAATAGTTCCGTTGGCACCGGAAGAGGCTTCAATGGTATAGTTGCCGACAACATTAGTCGTCGTTCCGCCGCTCTCGCCACCGGGAGTCTCCTTGCTCTTAACAGAAACATTGTTGGTGACCTTTTCAGCCTTCACATCCGCTTCCGTGACGGTATAGGTGTAGGTGATGGTGACTGTGTCACCCACATTCAGAGTGCCGATGGTGTAGCTGTCGCCGGTCAGCGTAACAGGATCATTTATACCGGAAACAGTAATTTTCGTGCCGTTGGACCACTTGGTATCGGTCACAACCACATTGGTCAGATCCTGATCGCCGGTGTTCTTCACCGTAATGGTGTAGGTCAGCACATCGTCCTTCTGGACCACTACGGTCTTGTCGGCAGTAACCTCATCATTGTTGACCTTGGTCACTGCCTTTGTGACGGTCATGTCGGGGTTATAGACAGTGACTTCATTCGTATCACTACCCGTAGTGTCACCAGAGGCAGCCACCGCGTTATTGGTGATGGTCTTGCCCTGGTCCGCAGCCCGGACGGTGTAGGTGTAGGTCAGGGTTGCATCGGCGCCCGCGGCCAACTCACTAATATTCCAGGTAGCCTCGTACTTTCCGGTCTCCGTATTCAGATTCCAGGTCACGCCTTCAGCAACAGGTGCAGCGCTGCCGGTAAAGGTGTCGGTCACAACAATGTTGCTCAGGGAAACATTGCCGGTGTTGGTTACCTTGATGGTGTAGGTCAGCACGTCATCGGCTTCCACCTTACCAGTGGTATAAGCTTCCCCGTTGACCTTTTCCAGGGTCTTCTCCACCTTCAGCTTAGAGTTGACGGTAGTGTTAAAGGTGTAGGTGTAGGTCTTGGGACCAGTTACCAGGGTATTGGCAGTAGGCTCTGTATCCCACGCACCGGGGGCAACATGGGTTTCATCGGGCTGCATGCCGGTGGGGATGGTGCTTCCCAGAGTAGGATTGGTGGGCTTCCAAGTGTTGGTCTCCTGATCAAAGGTCTTAAGGATAAAGTTTGCTGTCTTAACATCAGTAGTCTCGTCAGACCAAGTACCATTGACCACCTTGTAGGTCACGGTAGCCTCGTACTTATCGGGGGTGCCGTCCTTGTCAGAGTCCAGCAGATACTCTGCGGTAATGTTGACAGGACCAGTCACAGTACCAGACAGAGAACCGCTCTTGATCTGATTGAAAACATACTGTGTCTCGCCCTTATCAATGATGAAGGGAATGGTTGCGTCAGCTTCCTTGCTCACATCGAAGGAATACTGCTCGCCGCTGTTCTTGGACTCGGTATGCGCAGTCTTAAGAGGCTGATTCGTTTCATCCTGATAATTGATGGTGATATCGTAGCTCTTCAGCGCCGTGGTGGCATAGAAGCAGATGATGTTGTCATCCGCATCGCTTCCAGCCTGATCGGAATCTTCGCTGATCGCGTTGAAGGATCCGGTATAGGTTGTGGCGGTATTGGTCGCGCTGCCCAGATACCAGCCGCTGACGTCATGGTTCTCTACGGTGGGGAGAGCGGGCAGAGCGACGGAAGTCTTGCAGTTGTCATTCTTCCAGCCCATCAATGCACTATTCCCATCGGTGGGGTACTGCGCCAAATCAGTAGAAGCCTGAACATCCTGACTGGAAACATAGATGTTGGAGTCGTTATAAGGCTCTTCGGTCAGTTTTCTGTCGCCCTGATAATACTCTACGCTGTACTTGGTGCGCAGATAGATTTTGCAGTTGACATCTTCGGTGCTGCCAACCGCAGTCACATTGTCGATGACATACTTGTTATTGCCGCTATTTCTTACATTGTCTGTTCCGCTCATTCCATAGTCCTGGTAGGAGCTTACGCCCTGCAGAACATACACACTGCCTGTAACTGTTACTTCGAGGTCAATGCAATCATGCTGACCCTGATCCGGATCATAGTTAAAGTCGCAGTTGATGGTACCGTCTCCCACAACCGTCGTCTTGATGTAATCATAAGAGGTATCCCCGGAATCTCTGGTCAGAGTAATGTAGCTGAACGGTTCCGTAACCAGTGTTCCATCCACATAGACCTGCACTTTTACGTCCGTGCCGTTGCCGTCCAGATCGGTCAGATGTACGGCAGGACTTCCGCTCAATGTGGTGCTGGCATTATTGCTGCCGGCAGAATTGCTGCTCTTATAGGACAGACCGGCCAGGCTTCCGGACCCAATGCTGTTGGTCGGATATACTCCAGTTTCAACAGGATTCTCCAAGCAGGCGTTTTCATCCACCTCAATGGGGAAGGTAACCACCAGCTTGTAGCCGCCATAGGTCGTATTGCCATTTTCGGTTTTCTCTGTAACGGCGTTCTCCTTATAGTTAAAACCTGTAACCTCGATCTTATCGCCAGTTACAGTTACCTTTGCACCAGAAACAGCTTCTGCCTCGCCCCAAGTATAGGTTTTGTCGCTCTTACCCACTACAGGCACTTTCTGTACTGTAACATCGGCGTAATTTCCATCAGCCAATCCCTCAGGGAAGTTGAAGTACTCAGACAGAGTGTCGCTGAGGACTGCATCCTCATCGGGATTCACCTCCAGGGTGCTGCTGGTTACGGTATTGGCAATGGTATCAAATACATTCTCAAGGTCGGACGCAGAACTGGATGCAAAGTAATATTCACCCTCGCCTCTGCGGCCTAAAGTAATGGTCCACTTATAAGGGATACCGAAAGCGGAGCCTGTTATATCCGACTTTGCATTCGGATAGTTGGAGGATACCGCGTTCATGAATTTATTGGCATTAGTCGAAGTATTGCTCGGATCTGCGTCAGGGAAGATACCGATGGTATATACGGTCACCCCGACATCCTTCATGCGCTTGGCTGCATTGACAGCGTCATGGGCTACAGATGGACTATAATCACTAAATCTCGTGGGCACGCCATCGGTAAACAGAATAACAATTCGCTCAGAGTCTTTCTGTGCGTTTTTCAGCACATTCTCTGCTTTCTTCATGCCCTCGTCAGTTCCAGTCGCACCGCTGGCCGACAGACCCTTAACGGCAGCTTTTAGAGCTTGGGCATCAGTACTAACAGGTGTTAATTCGCAAATAAGTGAAGTCATGTCATTAAATGTGACAATGCTGATCTGATGATTGGCTTCTGTCTTCTTTGCGTTTTCAGCTACCTTGCCAATAAAAGAATCCACCGCTGTTTTCAATGCAGATAGTCTACTTCCTTGTCCATTCCCAAAAGAATCATTCATGGAGCCGGACGTATCCAGCACCAAGACAATATCCAGGGGGGTGGTGGTAGTCGTGCTGGTGACCTTATTTTCGGCATAGGCCTCCAGGGTCAGATTGTACTGACCACCTTCACCCTGAGAAACATACTTATTTACCGTTACGCCATCTTTGCTGGCAGTAATCGGATTGTCCTTCGTTCCTTGCAGCTGGCCGCCTGTTCCTCCATCAGCAAACACGCTGACTGGCAACAGAGACATTGCCATCACGAATGCCAGGAAGAGCGCTAACAATCGTTTCTTCATGTTCATTCTCCTTTACTTGGTTTTTTACCGGCTTAAAACTGCCGCAGTTCAGAATTTACGTGGCTTGTGATATTAACACCCATTTTCTACTGTATCACCCTTCCTTCTCCCAACATAGTGCGGCACACCGTAAGCCGTAATACATGTGCATATCATATGCACAAAATATTCCATCTATCGCCACCTTTTCCAAAAAATCTCTTCCCAAATCTACGCTCCTGGGTTTCCGTAATATCTGGCCCAGTGCTAGAATTATAGCACAGTTGTTTCCAATTCTCAATACACATTTCCATATATTAGGCACGAGAATGCAGATTCAAATAAAAAATGCCCAGCGCACCATATCTGATGCACCGGGCATTTATATATTTTGTATAATTTTGAACTTAACTCTTACTCAGCCGCACCTTCACCACACACTTGCGGCAGTGGGCGGGCTTCTCCGGTGCAATCCCGGGGGCGTGGGCGTCGCCGGGGAAGAAGACGGCAAACCGATCTCCGGTGAGGGTGATTTCATCCACCGGTCCGCGGTAAAACCAAATGTCGCTGTCCGGGCGGCCCTCCACTTTCTCCACCATATCCTCCAGAGGCGCAATCCCGATCTTTTCCTCCCCCTCCACCAGGAACTGGATATCAATATAGTCCCGGTGGGCCTCAGGGGTATCGTTGGCCGGCTTACTGTCGTAGGATTGGAGGGAGAAGAAGAGATCTCTCCCTTCTACTTCATACAGCTTATCCTCCAGGGTGGAAAAGTCGGTGGTACGCAGCAGCTCCAATCCCCGGTAGAGGCGGGGGAAGAGGCCTTCATACCGCTCCAGACGCTTCAGGCTGTCATAGATCATAATGGATCGACTCCTTTTTCGTCCACGGTCGGACATTTTCCGCCGCTGTACCAGATCAGCCGGTGATCTCCGAGATCTTCACCTTGCGGTCCTCCCGCAGAGAGCGGGTGGCCGCATCGGCGGTGGCGATGGCGGCCCGGGCAGCCTGGCCGGTCATGAGGGGCCGGAACTCGTCGGGAACGGGCTCGCCGTGCATGATGCCGTTAAAATACTTCATCTCATTTTTCATGATGCCGTGCAGCCACAGGGGAGGCTTCTTTCCGGGGTGGCCGTACTGGATGGCGCCGTCCATCTCAGTGCTGTGGTAGATGTGGGTACGGTCGTCGTCCTCCTCCTTGGTCTCGTGGACCAGGTAGTGCTCCTCCTTGCCGTCCTTGGTCTTTACCGTCATACCCACGTTGCACATGTCGATGCGGATGGCGCCCTCGGTGCCCTGGATGAGCACATAGTGCTCCGGCCAGTGGAACGCAGAACCATACTCAATGAGGGCGTAGGTGTTGTTGCCGAACTCCAGGTTCAGGAACAGCATATCGTCCTCGTCGCCGAACTGCTCTCCCTGGTGAGCTACATTGCCGCCGGTCATGGTGACCTCGGTGGCGGGACCCATGATGAACTGGATGCAGTCCACCTCATGGATGTGGTGGTACAGGTGTCCGCCGGATTTGGCACGGATCTTTTTCCAGCTGATCTCCGGCTGCGGCTCCTCCCAGCCGTTGCGGGCGGAGTGGGCATAGAGCACCCGGCCGATCTTGCCCTCAGCAATGAGCTGCTTGGCATGACGCACGCCCCGGAAGAAGTTCATGACATGGCCGGCCATGAAAATCACACCGTTTTCCTGGGCCGTCTTGACCATTTCGTCACAGTCGGCATAGCACAGGGCCATGGGCTTTTCACAGAAGACATGCTTCTTATACCGGGCGGCGGTCAGCACGGGCTCCTTGTGGAGGTAGTTGGGAGTCGCCACCAGTACCGCGTCCACGTCAGGCCGGGCGCACAGGGTATCCAGATCAGTCTCCACGTCACAGCCGTACTCTTTGGCGATGGTCTCCCCGTTTTCCGGGTCCAGGACGGCCACCACCCGGGCGCCTTCCTGCTCGTTCATGATGCGGCCCAGCTCGGCGCCGAAGTATCCCACACCCACAATGGCGTAACCGATGGTCTTCATAGTATGTAACCTGCCTTTCTTATTTTACCGCGCCGTCGGCCAGTCCGCCGGCAATTTTGTTTTGGATCATACAGAAGAAAATGATGGAGGGGAGAACCACAATGGCGCTGGCCGCCATCATGGAGCCCCAGTTGAGGATGTCCGCGCCCTCCAGGGTCTTGACCGCCACCGACAAGGTGGTCTTGGTGGAGCTGCTCACCAGCAGCAGGGCATAGAGGAACTCGTTCCACGCGTTGATGAACACATAGATGGCGGTGGAGACGATGCCGGGCCGGACCAGAGGCAGCACGATGCGGGTGAATACCTGGAACCGGTTGGCTCCGTCGATCCGCCCCGACTCCTCAATGTCGATGGGCACCGTCTTGAAAAATCCCACCAGCATCCACACGGCGTAGGGTACGCTGAAGGACATGTACACCAGCACCAGGCCCACCCGGCTGTTGGTCAGATGCAGCACATTCATGACCACGGCGTAGGGGATGACCAGCATGATGGAGGGGAACATGTAGGTGGTAATCAGGATCTTGGTCATGATGTTGCCCAGCTTGGGGAAGAAGCGGATGATACCATAGGCGGCCAGGGCGGAGATAAAGGTGGCGATGACCGTGGTACACAGGGCAACGATCAGGCTGTTTTTGATGTTGACGGTAAATTTCAGGGTAAACAGGACGGTTTTGAAGTTTTCCAATGTCCAGTCAATGGGCAGGAAGGTGGTGGGATGGGCCAGCATCTCCCCGCTGGATTTGAAGGCAGAGACCAGCAGCCACAGCAGGGGGAACACCGAGATGACGGACAGCACGATCAGATAGACATAGGAAAAACAGCCGCCCGGAGAGAATTTTTTCCGTTTATTCATCTTAGCCATCCTCCTTCTCCCAGCGGTTGATCACCGAGAAGTACAGCACGCACAGGATGATCAGGAAGAGCAGCAGCAGGATGGAGGCCGCCGAGGCCTTGCCCACCAGACGTCCGGTCCAGCCGGTGTCGTAGATGAAGATGGGCATGGTGGTGCTGGCGCCCGCCGGACCGCCGCCGGTGATCATGTAGATGATATCAAAGTTGTTGAACACCCACACAGTACGCAGTACCACCAGCAGACCCACCACGGTGCGGATGTGGGGGGCGGTGACATACCGGAAGGACTGCCAGGCGTTGGCGCCGTCGATCTGGGCCGCCTCGTACTGGTCCCGGGGAATGGTCTGCAGGGCCGCGTACACGTTGACCATGATGAGCGGCGCGCCAAACCAGATGTTGATTCCCACCAGGGTGGGCAGCACCAGGTCGCTGTTGCTCAAAAACTGGATCAGGCCCTCGGTCAGCCCCAGATCCTTCATCATGGTGGGGACAAAGCCGTAGATTCCGTTGAGCAGCCACTTCCAGGTCATGGCGGTGGCAATGGCCGGGAATGCCCAGGGAATGATGGCGAAAATGCGGAACATATTTTTGGCCACGTTGTTCTTTACCCGGTTAAGGCACAGCGCCCCAATAAATCCCACGATAACCTGTCCCAATACGCTGCAGACAGTCCAGAACAGGGTATGACCAAAGGCGGTAAAGAACTCCTCGTCCTTGAGCAGGCTGATGTAGTTCTGAAAGCCCACCACATCAAAATCCGGACGGATCATGGTTTTGTTGGTAAAGCTGTATACCAGCGTGGACAGCAGAGGATACACCAGCAGGCAGATCACGACCAGCATAGCCGGACCGACAAAGACCCACCGGGTCACCTTGCTTCCATAGATGCCGCCGGTGCGGGCGGCATGGCTTTTTGACTTCATAGGGTCACCTCCCACTCTCCCTTTGAGAAGCAGGGGCGGGAAGAGTGTTCTTCCCGCCCCTTCATTTCGGTTGCGAAGTTGTTACATGACCATGGTGCTGAAGATCTCGTTGAGCTTGTCTTCCGCCGCCTTGGCTGCGGTCTCCACGTCGGTGCCATTGGTGATGATGTCCTGGAACATCTCCTCAATGACGCCCTGGCTGGTCAGCAGACCGGCCTGCGCGCTGGGACCGTGCTCAAAGCCGATGGCACTGCCCTCATCCACCGCCTTGGCGATGACAGCGGCCTCGTCGGAGAACTGCTGCACGATGGGGTTGGACAGGTAGGTCTCGTTCTGGTCGATCCCCTTGATGGCGGGCAGCATGCCCACGGGAACGGCGGCCAGAAAGTTGAGGTAATTGTCCTCCTGATACAGGTACTCGATGAAGGCCTGGCAGATCTCAGGATGCTCGGAATTCTTCCAGGTCACCAGAGGAATGTGGGTAGCCTCGGCGCTGTAATAGGGGTCGCCCTCCTTCAGAGTGGGCAGAGGAGCGCAGGAGACATACTGCAGCAGGTCAGGGCGGTTGGACTCCACGCCGCTGATCATAAAGCCGGAGTTGAAGTCAAAGGCCGTGGTGCCCTGATAGTACAGGGTGGCATGGTCGTTGACGGTGTAGTTGATGGTCTCGGCGGGGGAGCAGTTCTTATAAACCTTGACCCAGAAGTTGATGCCGTCAATGGCCAGGTCGCTGGTGAGGTTGGCAGTCAGATCGTCGTTGAGCAGGCTGCCGCCGCCGGAACGGACGTAGTAGTTGAGGTAACGGGTGCACAGCAGGTCGTTGGGGCTGCAGGAGAAGCCGCAGCCATACACGCCGTCCTTGGTCAGAGCCACCGCAGCGTTATAGAACTCATCCCAGGTCTTGGGGACCTCCAGGTTGTTGGCCTCCAGCAGGTCGGTGCGGTACCACATGACCTGAGCGTGGGAGTAATAAGGTACGCCGTAAGTAGCGCCGTCCATGGTCATGTCGGCCAGAGCGTTGGCAGAGAACAGGTCCCGGCCGATGGCATCGATGGTGCTGTCCATGGGCGCCAGCACGCCGGCATTGAGCATTTCCACGACCTCGCCAGTGTTCTGGGCGGTACTGATGTCGGGCAGGTCGCCGGTGGTGATGCCCGCGTTCCACTTGGTGTTGAAGTCGCCCCAGGCCATAGTCTCAATGTTGATTTTTACGCCGGGGTTATCCTTCATGAACTGGTCGGCAGCCGCCTGGATGGCCTCCATACGGGCGCCCTGAGTAAACGAATGCCAGAAGGTGATTTCTCCGCTGAGCTCACCACCGGAGCCAGATCCTGAGGGAGTGCCGGAGCCGCCGGAGGAGGTTGCGCCGTTGTTACAACCAGCCAACAGGGAAAGGGAAAGCGCTGCTGCAAGGGAGATGCAAAGCAATTTCTTCATGTTCCAATCCTCCACTTCTGTTTTGTTTACTTTTACTATGTTTACAGTATATATTGGAGGATATTATTTTACAATATGACAAACCACCTAATACTAGCATAATACAGTCATTATTTGCTCGTTTTGTTTTGACTATTTTTTACAATCTGTTTTTTAATACCTTATTTTCTATTGTGCGTTTTTCCTGTATGCCTGAGGAGACACCCCGAAGTTCTTTTGGAAGATGCGAGAGAAATAGTTTGGGTCCTCAAATCCAACCTGATAGGCGATGGATGATATCCGGTCGTTGGTCACCAGCAACCGCCGGGCCGCCACCGTCAGGCGCAGGTCCTGAATAAAGTCGCTGGGCGATTTCCCGGTGTGCTTCTTAAACAGCCTGCGCAGGGTGGAGGGGCTGACATTGACCATCTGGCACAGCACCTCTGAGGTATAATGTTCGGTAGGGTGGGTGACGATGTAGTCCACCAGCACGTTGATCCTGGGGTCCTGCCGGTAGGCCTCCAGGTCTTCCTCTTTTTGAAGGGTACGCTCAAAGGAGTACTCCACCGTCGGCCGCTCCATGCGCTGAACATCCCCCGCCACCTGGTCTACCAGCCAGGCCACGATCAGCTCCAGATTCCCCCGGATGTGGAACACCTTGCTGGGGTTCTGGCTGGTAGCGTTCCGGTATACCTCCTGAAAGTGGCGCTCCATCTCATCCTGCTGGCCGCAGTTGTTTACCGTCTGGATACGGTAATACTCCTGCAAAAAGTTGTCGGTAGCCAGCTGGGTAGTCACCTTAAACCGAATACTGATAAACTCAAAGTAGTCCTCCAAGGCGTGACACTCCAGATAACACCCCTCCGGGATATAAATGACCTGCTTTTCATGGACGTAAAAGCTCTTCCCGTTCAAAATAAATTCCGCGCTTCCTTTTAGGATATAGCGCACCATGGTATATGGGATATAGCTATTGGGATAGATCCATCCGGACCGAAATACATAGCGGTCTACATATAAAAAGTTAAACCGCATCGCCGTATACAGGGCGTGCTCGATCTCCACTTCATCTTCCCCCTTTTGTGTCAGGTGCTTTTTTCATTCTAGCATCTGCTGTATCGGAACTCAAGGCGGCTCCCATGACATAAAGCGGGCATCCATCCCGATTTTGTGGGAATGGATGCCCGCTTTTCGATTTACAGCAATCAATATTCTCTCTGTACGATCTTTTTCTCGCTGAGAATGGCCTCTATGCGTTCCACATTCTGTGTGGACTGCGGCGCCGTCCGCCGCCCCAGTTCCGCCACCAGAGCCTCAATCACCGCCATGAAAACCATATCTCCGCTGGGATGATTGACGGAATTGGTATCAACAACCGCCTGGGCAAATTTAATAATGGGGTTCAAGCTGGTATTGGTCACCAACGCCACCGGGATTCCCAGCGAGTGGCAGTATTCTGCTACCTCAATGGTTTTCCTGGTGCAGGGCCAGGCGGAAAATACCAGCAGAACATCTGTGGACTTCATCTTCAGTCCAATCCGGTCATAAATAAACTCCGTGTCATTGCTCAGCTGAATCACCTGGGGATGGAATGTGCTCAAGGAGTACTCGCAGTACAAAGCCAATGCCTTGCTGGAGCGCAGTCCGATGGTGAAGATACGGTCAGCCTGGAACAGAAGGTCCGAAATCGCCTGAAACTGCTGGGTATTGGATGTGGTACACAGATTCTGAAGAACTTGCATTCCATCGTTGACCACCCGGTAGAGCAGGTTATTTCCATCTTCGGTCTCTTCGTTATGAAAGGTTTCTTTTAAGCTCAGGTACGACGTGGTTGTACGCATCAAAGATGCATCGAGCAGCTCCTTTTTGAACACGCTAAAACTAGGACGTCCCAGCGTCTGAACCAACCGCATCACCGTAGTGGTACCCACACCTGCGGCTTGGGCCAGTTCCGCTACCGTCATAACGCCAACTTGCTTATAATTCAGCGCCAAATAGGTACAGAGCTTCTGTTGCTTTTTCGGCAGCAGATCCTTTATGCGCACGATTTCATCCAATATATTCTCGGCCATTAAAGATTCACTCCGCTCTTTTTTGTAGAAAAAAATGGGAAACGCTTCCTATAGACACAGAATACTATGCTTCTTCTTCCGCGTCAATAGCAGCAGGCATTTATCTTAATAATCCTAACCCTCTTCATTTCTTTCTTTTTGGTTCGGAACGCTTATTCCTTTCTATTGTAAAAAGGAACAAAACGGGAGCATCCATTCTGTATAAAAGAACAAATATTCCTTTTCTAATAAAAATAGGTTGACTTATTCCTTTTTGGGTGTAGAATATAGCCAAGGTTAAGACCTGATCCCAAACAAAAATACAGCACTATATTCAGAAAGGAAGCTTTTGATTATGCAGCAGCGTGAAGTAATCTTCTACAGCGAAGGTACCAAGATGGTAGGTACCATTTACCTGCCTGATGACTACAAGGACGGCGAGAAGCGTCCCGGCATCATTGCCAACTCCGGCTGGACCGGCCTGAACAAGGTTTATCCTGCCATGTTTGCCCGCCAGATGACCAAGTTCGGCTATGTGTGCATGGGCTTTGACTACCGTGGCTTCAAGCCCTCCGGCGGCATCAGCGGCATGAATAAGTACACCACTCTGGAGATGGAAGTGGACGACGTGAACAACGCCGTGACTTTCTTCAAGCATCAGCCCGAAGTGGACCCCAACCACATCGCCCTGATCGGCTGGGGCGTGGGCGGCGCTGTCTGCGTCAATGCCGCTTATCGCGACAAGACCGTCAAGGCCGTGGCTACTCTGAACTCCTTCACCGATGGCCGCCGCTGGATGCGTATGGGCATGGGCAATGATAAGTTCTACAAGATGCTGCGCACCCTGGAGGAGGACAAGTATAAGCGGGTCAGCACCGGTGATCCCGTCCTGCGTCACCCCTATGAGTTCTATCCCAACATCGATGAGTCCGGTGATTTCTACACCGATCACACCCTGAAGGAGCTCAACGGCGGTCTGGAAGAGTCTATCGGCGGCGACTACCAGGAGCCCTTCCCCACCCCCATGTCCTCTGTCATTGCCGAGTCCTTTGTCCGCTTCAACGTACAGGACATTCTGCCCAAGCTGGCTCCTGACTGCGCTGTCTTCGTGGGCCACGGCAAGTATAACGAGCTGCATGACCGCGAGGAGGCAGAGGATGCCTATAAGCTGGCCAACGAGCCCAAGGCTTTGTACTACGTAGAGGGCAAGCACAACGAGTGGATGTTCGACGGCGACCCCAAGCTGGAGGGTCTGTGCCAGGCAATGAACGATTTCTTCCAGGCTCATATCTGATTCATTGCTGTAAAACCAAAACTGAACACACTTATGACTCCTCCGACAGAAAACTAAATCATTTTCCTTCGGAGGCGCTATTGTATTCGGCTTACTCTTGTTCCAAGAGAGACTAACAAAGGGGAGATTCAGTCCATGGAGCAGTATCCCGTTCCATATCAGGTTGCCATGATTCAAATGGCATCTGATTTCTTAAATCGGAAAGAGAACCTGGCCAAGGCTGAGGGCTATATTCGCACGGCCGCAGCAAATGGAGCCAAACTGATTTGTCTGCCGGAATCCTTTGATGTTGGATATATCAGCACAAGAATTCCCGAGATGATGGCTGCGGCAGAAAACGAGCAGGGCGAAACAGTCCTTTTCATGAAAGCACTGGCCAAAGAACTTGGCGTTCATATTCTGGCTCCCGCCTTCTGGAAAAGCCAGGATGGCGCCGTTGAAAATCGCGCTTATCTGATCGACGATGAAGGAACGCTGCTGGGAAGCTATGCAAAAACTCATCCGGTAGGGGATGAGCGGACTCTTCTGCAGCGCGGAACACAATACCCGGTATTTGATACCAAGCTGGGAAAGATCGGCATCACTATTTGCTATGATGTTTGCTTTCCGGAAACCAGCCGTCTGCTGGCGCTGAACGGAGCGGAGATTCTGCTGGTTCCCGCCGCCTGGAGGGGAAATTTCTATTTTAAAGAGTGGTGGGATATCAATCTGTGCTGCCGCGCCATCGATAACCTGATGTATGTAGCCGCAGTCAACATGTGCGGCCCAACAGGAGATCAGTATTTTGCCGGCAAAAGTCAAATCTGCAGTCCAATCGGTGAGCTTATGGCTTCCTGCGGGGTGGAAGAAGAGGGCATCCTGTATGGAACCATCGATCTGGCCAGAGTGGCAAAGGAACGGGAATTTAATACCGTTTTGATCGACCGGCACCCAGAAGACTATGATGCTTTGACAAAATAGGATCGGCCAAATATTGAGAGAGGAGAAACATCATGAATAAAGATGAACGCGTGAAACTCCGGCCAATGACCTTTTTCCCGCCCTTTATCATTTTGGCCGCTTTTGTTGTGCTGAGTATTATAAGCCAGGAAACCTTCCTTGGACTGATCAACAATATCAATAACTGGATTATTGCCAATCTGGGCTGGGCGGCCAGCGTTTTGGCCCTGGCCATCGTAATCATTTCCGTGTGGGCTATGTTTTCCAAATTCGGAAATGTACGCATTGGCGGTGAAAATGCCAAGCCCGAACTGTCTAACTTTGCCTGGTTCACCATCGCCCTGACCACTACCATGGCTGCCGGTGTCTTGTTCTGGGGACCTGCAGAACCCATTGCCCACTATCTGTATACTCCCACAGAGATTTATGGTATTGAGCCTTTGACTCCGGAGGCTATGAAGTTCTCCATGGAAACCATGTTCCTCCACTGGACCATTGTTCCCTACTGCATGTATACCGTCCCCGCTGTTGTATTCGCCTTCATGTACTATAACGCCAAAAAGCCCTTCTCCATCGCCAGCCAAATCTCTCCCCTCCTGGGCGAGCGGGTGTACTCCAATCGCTGGATGCAGATCATCGATGCGATCACGCTGTTTGCCATTGGTGCAGGCATGGCCGGCTCGGTAGCTCAGGCGTTCATGAACATCTCAGGCGGTGTCTCCAAGCTGCTTGGTATCCCCTCGGATGCCCGCCTGTGGCTGATCGTCGGCATCGTTGTAGGCGTCGTCACCGTTGTGACCGCAGTGTCCGGTATTCAGAAAGCCATGAAGCACGTATCCAACATCAACGTGTATGGCTTTGCGATCTTCCTGCTGTTCCTGCTGCTGTTCTCCAACGCTCCCTTCCTGCTCAACCTGTCCACCGAAGCTATGGGCGGCTTTGCCGGCACCTTCCTGGAGCGCATCCTGGTAACTGGCGCTGCTAAGGACAGCCAGTGGCCCCAGTGGTGGACCACCTTCTACTGGTTCAGCTGGATGGCTTGGGCTCCCACTTCCGGCGCTTTTATGGGCCGCATCGCCTATGGCCGCAAGGTCAAGCATGTGTTGGGCATGTATGTTGGTGTTTGCGCTTCCATCAGCGCGATCTGGATGGTTCTTGTCAGCGGCACTTCCCTTTGGGTTGAGAAGGCCGGTCTGGCCGACCTGTGCGCCTCCTATGACCGCGGCGTAGAGAACGTAGCTTATGACATGCTGGAGGCCCTGCCCGGCGGCAAATTTATTATCCCTCTGTTCGTTATCTTGATTTTCCTGTCCACGGTAACGGCCTGCAACTCCAACACTATCGCCATGGCGGGTATCTCCACCCGGGGAATCAGCCCCGACAACCCCGAGGCTCCCATTTGGCTCAAGTGCGCCTGGGGCTTTGTGGCCATGGCTGTTGGTTATATCATGATCGCCACCGTAGGCGTGGACGGTGTTAAGATCATCGCCAACTTTGGCGGTATGTTTGCCGCTCTGATCATGATCGGCGCCACTGCCAGCCTGGGCATTCTGATTAAGAAGTATAAAAAGTTTGATAAAACAACACAGCTTGACGAAGCAGAAGAGCTTCAAACGAAGGAATAAACAACACAAAGGGGCGGTCCGATGGATCGCCCCTTTTTCTCTGACCAAAATTGATAAGGAGTACATTATGAACCAGAACGAATCGCACCAGGATACCAAGTTCTTACTGTCAGGTGGTTACGATCTCCATACCCATACCATTCCCTCCCATGTCTCCCGCTCCCTGGACGATTTTGAGCTGATTGAGCAGGCAACGCGCGCCGGGATGAAGGGGGTCATGATCAAGTGCCACTATGAACCCACCGGAGCCCGGGCCGCATTGGTAAACCGCAGGATGCCCGCTGGCAGCGCAAAAGCATTCGGAGCCATCCCCTTAAATCATCCCGTGGGAGGAATCAATCCGTACGCGGTTCACAGTGCTCTGAAAATGGGCGCCAGTATGGTCTTTATGCCCACCCGCGATGCAGAAAATTGTCTGTTGTCCGGAGACATGCCCGGCGATTTCTTTCGCCGGCCTGGTATCTCCCTGTTGGATGAGTTCGGTTCTTTAAAACCAGAAGTATACGATGTAATGGATGTAGTCAAAGAGTACGACGCCGCCTTAGCTACCGGACACATCAGCACAGAGGAAAGCGTCAAACTTTGCGTGGAAGGCCGCCGCCGCGGAGTGCGCATGGTTTTGACTCATCCGGAGTGGGATCGTACGACTGTCTCTCCTGAAATCCAAAAAAGTCTGGCCCAAATGGGGGTCTGGGTAGAAAAGTGCTGGTACAACGTAGGGGAGGGGAACTGCTCCATAGAAGAAATGGCGTCACACATCCGTATTGTCGGTGCGGAACACTGCTTTTTATCCACAGACCGGGGACAAGCCGGTCGTGAGACCCCTGTAGAAGGAATGAGTTGCTTTATTTCTCAGCTGCTGCGGCAGGGCATCACGATGGACGAAATCCACACCATGCTATGTGTCGTTCCGGAGTACGTATTGGGAATTCAAAAATAAAAATCCGTCTTTATTCTTGATGTTGACGTTGTTGAGCAGGGGAGTATACTATGGATTCGTATCGCTTTGTCTTTGATGTGGCTGTTATTTTACTTACCACAAAACTCTTTGCCATGCTGACCAAACGGGTAGACCTGCCTCAGGTGGTAGGAGCTTTGGTCGCAGGCATGATTCTGGGCCCGAGCATGCTTGGAATTGTGTCCTCTACAGAATTTCTGGCGCAGGTTTCGGAACTTGGCGTGATTGTTCTAATGTTCGCTGCAGGTCTGCAAACGGATATAAATGAATTAAAAGCCTCCGGCAAGGCCTCCTTCTGGATCGCCCTGTGCGGGGTATGTGTCCCCTGGTTGGGAGGATTTGGCGTAGCTGCGCTGTACAATCAGGGCAACGGCGCATTCTGGGAGAATGTATTTGTGGGCACGGTACTGACTGCCACATCGGTCTCTATCAGCGTAGAAACATTAAAAGAGATGGGAAAACTGTCCACTCGCTCCGGCAGTGCGATTTTGGGTGCCGCCTTGATTGATGATGTCCTGGGCCTGATCCTACTGACCTTTATCACCAGTGCCTCCAGTCAGGGAAGTGAATTAGGCATCGTCCTGATTAAAGTACTGCTCTTTTTTGTAACCACGGCAGTAGTAGGAAAACTGGTCCACCATCTCATTCAGGCCTGGATGGATTGCGCCCAATGGAACCGGAAACGATTTGCCGTAATCTCTTTGGCTTTTTGCTTTTTCTACGCTTATATTGCAGAGGCAGTGTTCGGAGTTGCCGGCATCATTGGGGCATTCTTCGCCGGTTTGATGATTTCCAATACAACCAGAGCAACCTACATCAACTCCCGCTGTGAGACCTTGTCTTACATGTTTCTCTCTCCTATATTTTTTGCCAGCGTCGGTCTCAAGGTTTCTTTAGAATACATGGACTGGAATACTGCCGTTTTAACTCTCATCATTACCCTGGTGGCTATTGTAACGAAAATCATTGGCTGCGGCATCAGCGCCCGTATTTGCCGCTATACCACAGATGAGTCTCTTCGCATCGGCGTAGGCATGGTGTCCCGAGGAGAAGTTGCCCTGATTGTAGCCAATAAAGGTATTGCCAGCGGTATGATGAGTCAGGTATTCTTGGCTCCTGTGGTTCTTATGGTTGTGGTTACTACTGTCATTACCCCGGTCATGCTCCGCGCGGTTTATCCCAAGAGCAAGAAGGCTTTGGAAGGCGATTTGGTATACAGCAAGCTTGTCGATGACTATCAGGAACTCCGGGAATTTGACGCAGCAACTCAGACTGTGCTGGATTTAAATGATGCGCTTCGTGGCAGAAAGCAAAAAAAGCCATAACCCGGTTTATCATTCCATGTCATAGATGATTTTACCCCAGAGGAAGGCAAAAACATGCGTGATTCCTGCTCCGCTATGATTTTTGACGAGGACAACATCTGGAAAATCCTTTTTCGCATTGCACCTCCCGTTATGCTGGCCCAGCTCATCCAGGCCATGTATAACATCGTGGACAGCTACTTCGTGGGCAGATATTCCGGCGACGGACTGACCGCTCTGTCGGTAATTTTCCCAGTCCAGCTTATCGTCACTGCTCTGGCAGTGGGAACCGGGGTAGGCGTAAATACGCTGATGTCCCGGGATTATGCCAGAGGACGGGTGCAGAGAGCAAACCGAACCGCCGGAACAGGCGCTGCTTTGGCTGTGATTAGCTGGGCCATATTTGCTGTACTGAGCAGCCTCTTTATGCGTCCCTATGTGGCAACTTCCGCTGAGTCTCCGCAAGCAGTGGAATATGCAGTCACCTACGGCCGCATCGTATGTGTAGGCAGTCTGGGTGTTTTCTTGGAGAGCATCTGGAGCAAAGTACATCAGGCTGGCGGAAATATGCGCCTGCCCATGTTGGCCCAGATTTCCGGTGCACTGACCAACATTTTGCTGGACCCCATCCTGATCTTCGGACTTGGTCCCATTCCTGCCCTGGGAGTAGCTGGAGCCGGCTATGCCACTGTGGCAGGCCAGGTGGTAGCCGCGCTGATTACTTCTTCCGCTCTGCGCAGACCGCCAAAGCTGCGCGCCTTGAGCCGGTACGCCCGGCAGATCTATAAGCTTGGCTATCCCTCTATTTTTATGCAGATGCTGTACACCGTGTACATTGTGGCACTCAACGTAATTCTGGCCGGCTTCTGTGATGAGGCAGTTACAGTACTGGGACTCTACTATAAGGTGCAGTCGTTCTTCTTTATCCCCATGGCCGGACTTCAAACCTGCATTGTTCCCCTGTTGAGCTATACCAACGCCAAGGGAAATTACCGTCGCTGCCAAGCTGTACTGGTGGATGCCACTCTTCTGGCCATGAGCTTTATGCTGGTAGGAGTGGCCTGTTTTGAACTGATTCCCGATCGTCTGCTGTCTATTTTCTCTCAAGACGTCCGAGTTTTAGAGATCGGTGTCCCAGCCTTCCGTATCATTGGGCTGAGCTTTCTTCCCGCCGTTCCCTCCTTGATGACGCCGGTATTTTTCCAGGCCATCGGCAAGGCCATTCCCAGTGTGATTCTGGCTCTGACCCGACAGATTTTTTGCCTGATTCCAATTTTCTGGGGACTTTCCCAGTTTGGCCTGGGCTACTCCTGGGGCGCGTTCCCCATTGCCGAAACGGTAACCGGAAGTGTTGGCTTGCTGCTCTACCTGCGCCAGCGCAGAGAATGGCAGCTCTACAGCGCCAGAGACTCCAAGCAGAAGCAGAAAGGACGTATTTCCATGAAGATGATTACCGCCATTATCAGCAAGAAAGACTCAGACGAAGTGTGCCGTGCTCTCAGCGAGGGTGGATACTACTTTACGAAAATGGCCTCTTCCGGC
This sequence comes from Flintibacter porci, assembly GCF_041925195.1. NCBI lineage: Bacteria > Bacillati > Bacillota > Clostridia > Eubacteriales > Flintibacter > Flintibacter porci. The sequence goes on along the minus strand of NZ_JBHEVB010000016.1, from coordinate 42,241 downwards.
GGATTTCTCAGCTGGGGCAACACGACACTGATCATTGGAACTGAAGCCGACCGGGTCAAGCCCGCCATTGAGATCATCCGTTCCAACTGTTCCAAGCGGGTAGAAAACATTCCGTCCACCATGCAGCTGCCCGCACATTCAGTTACTGCCAACACCGAGGTTGTGGTTGGCGGAGCCACTATTTTCGTCACCGAAGTGGAGGAATTTGAGAAAATTTGACCATTTTTTCAACTCTTTCATAAACCATGGCAATCATGCTGCCGCTGGACTATATTCTTTCCACCTCATATCAAAGCAGATTTACCGGAGTCCGAACCTGTAAACGCGCAGAACGCTCAGCATTTTTGCCAAATTGAATCATTCAATTTTCTCTGTTTAAATATGCAGATTGCGATTGACACCTGTTCCAATCTTCGATATAGTAAATTTATCCGATATAGATAAATAATTTTCTAAAATAGGAAAGCGATGATTTTAGAATGGGGGAAAACAGCAGTTATCTGCAGACTGTGGGTCGATCCTTGGAAATTCTGGAACTGATCGGCTTATTTCCCGGGCTCACATTAAGCGAAGTGGCCCGACAATGCAATATGAGCACCACCGTGGTCTACCGGCTTTTATATACCCTTACTGCTTCTGGTTTTCTGCAGCAGGAGCCGGGAGGAAAGCGGTATTTTCTGGGTGACAAGGCGCTTCTCATTGGGGCACAAAGTCTGGATAACCGGGAAGTCAAGCGGATCGCCCAGTACTACATGTGGGACTACTACGAGCGCACCGGCGAACACTGTATTCTGACGATCCCCTGTGCCGGACGCAGTATTTGCATTGAAAAAATTGGTTCCATCCGGGATACTTCCAACTCTGTACGTTCCGGCGGGATCTATCCCATGCACAAAGGCGCCTCGAACCGTGTGCTGCTGGCCTTTTTGCCGCCTCATGAGCAGCAGCGCTATATGGACGGGTTATCCATGCACGGCTCTGCACGGCAAACACTGGAAGCCAAGTTGGAGGAGATCGCCGCGTGCGGCTATGACTTCAGTGAGGGGACCCTTACCCCTGGCCGTTTCGGATTGGGTTTCCCCTTGTTTGACCGCAGCCAAAATCTCGTGGGTGCCATCAGCACAGGCGGCTATATCTCCGAACTCACCGACCAGAGCAAGCAGACTCTGGTACGCAAGTTTGGAGAGGTAGCGGAACAAATCAATTTGGCTATGGGTGCCTTTCCAAGTATGGAATAAAGCAAAACGGGCATGCGCCCGCTTTGTTTTCCTTTTGTCTTTCCGCATATAGAAAATATTTTCTTGTTATTGAAATATACGACGCTTTGCGCCTTATTTTGCTCCCTGTGTTTTCCGTATATCGGAAACTATTTCCTGTGTTCGTTCATTCCCTCACGAAAAGAGGGATGGAGGATAGAAGCATATTACCGAGGAGGGACCACAATGCAAACAAAGGAAGAACGCAAGAAGCAGTACAAACAAGAGACCTACATCTCGGCTTTTGAGCCCGGAACCTTGATCCCCGGAATTCTCATCGCCTTTTTGGTAGGCGCCGTATGTATGAACATCATCGGCAAATTGGGAACGACACCAAACACATCCCTGCTGGGAGCCATCGTAGCCATGCTGGTGGCCCGCATCCCCCTGAATGCCTGTCTGAAATACTGCAATCTGGAGCGTCAGAACTTGCTTCAGACCATTGCTTCGGCAGCTGGATTCTCTGCTGCCAACTGCGGCTTTATCGCTGTGGCCATGCTTTTCCTGATGGGGGAGGCCTCCTCCATTCTGATGATGGGCATCGGATGTATGATCGGCACCTCGGTCTCTATCTACATCATCGGCCGCATCTATGACTCTGCCATCTTCCCCGCCCAGGGCGCTTGGCCTCCCGGAGTGGCTACCGCTACCGCCATTCAGGCCGGCGACGAAGGCGGCAAAAAGGGCCGCCGTCTGCTGGAGGGCCTGGTGGTCGGCGTTGTGGGCAGCTACTTCAAGCTGCCGGTGGCCGGTATCGGCATCGTATTTATTGCCGATATCATTGCCATGACCGGTCTGGGCATCGGCCTGATCCTCCGCGGCTACTCCGAGCAGCTCTTCGGCTTTAACATGGGTGCTTCCAACATCCCCTCCGGCGTCATGATCGGTGCGGGCATGGTGGCCCTGGTCCAGTCTATCATCACTGTGCTCCGCGGCCACAAGAGCGCTTCCGCCCAGAAGATGGAGATCACTGTCTCCCAGGACTCCGCCAAGAAGAGTCTCGCTTTGGCTCTGGGCCTGTTTGTGGGCGGCGCCGCCATTGTCGGTGCGCTGACCGGCATTTTCACCCAGATGCCTCTGGGCATGTCCGTGCTGTGGGTGCTGTGGGCTGGCTTCTCCTCCGCCGTGGCCATGGTGCTGGTAGGCATGGCCGCCATGCACTCGGGCTGGTTCCCCGCCTTTGCCATCACCACCATTTTCATGACTCTGGGTATTCTCATGGGCTTCCCCGCTCTGCCTGTTGCCATCCTCACCGGCTATGTCAGTTCCGTGGGCCCCTGCTTTGCCGACATGGGCTATGACCTGAAGACCGGCTGGATTCTCCGCGGCAAGGGTGCCGATCCCGCCCGTGAGATTCAGGGCCGCAAGGAGCAGGTAAAGGTAGAGATGCTGGGCGGCATCATCGGCATCCTGGTGGTGCTGATGTTCGCCAACATGTATCTCTCCCAGGATATTATGCCTCCCATCAGCTATACCTTCGCCGCTGCCGCTCAGGCCGGCGCGAACCCCAGCCTGCTGCGGGAACTGCTGCTGTGGGCCATTCCCGGTGCGATCATCCAGATCATCTTCGGCACCAAGATGGTGGGCGTCCTCTTTGCCACCGGCCTGCTGCTGAATAACCCCATCTACGGTATCGGCGTGCTGCTGGCTGTGGTAGTGCGTCTCATCTTCGGCACCGAATTTATGGAAGTGCGTGACTCCGGTCTGATTGCCGGCGACGGTCTGTACGGCTTCTTCAGCAATCTCATCCGTTCTATGCTCATGTAACAGGTTTTATGATCTTGGAAAGGAAGCGGTAACCATGCAAACAAACTCCACCCGTCTCACTGCCCAGTCGGTAAGCTGGGCTGCTCTGGGAGGTTCCATCCTGGGCGGCGGCGGAGGCGGCTCGGCGGACACCGGCGCGCAGACTGGCAACCTGGCCGTTGAGTTCAGCGACCTGCACTTGACCCCCATTGACGCGGTAGACCCCGACGCCATTATTGTCACTGCCTCTATGGTAGGCGCCCCGGCTGCCAAGGAGAAGTACGTCAGTCCCGCAGACCTGCTGCGCTGCGTGGAACTGTTCACGCAAAAAACCGGTCTGAAGCCTGGCGGTATTGTCACCAACGAAAACGGCGGCGGTTCCACCTTCAACGGCTGGCTCCAGGCCTCCGTGCTGGGCATCCCCTTACTGGATGCCCCCTGCAACGGACGAGCTCACCCCACCGGAGTTATGGGCAGCCTGAACCTTCACCGGGACCCCAGCTATGTCACCACCATGACCTGCGTGGGCGGCCGGGAGGAGCTGGGCCGCCATGTGGAGTGCACCGTCACCGGCTCCATCACCCACTGTTCCAAGCTGGTACGGGCTTCCGCCGTGGAGGCGGGCGGTCTGGTCGCCGTGGTGCGCAACCCGGTATCCGCCCAGTTCCTGCGGGAAAACAGCGCTCTGGGCGGACTTTCCCACGCCATTGAAACAGGCCGGTGCTATGCTCAGGGTCTAGAGCGTTCCGTAGACTACGCCGTACATGCTGTGGCCGACTTTTTAGGCGGCCAGGTACTCACCCGCGGTACCGTAGAGGACTATCAGCTGCGCAGCGAGGGCGGCTTTGACGTGGGCACCGTAAAGGTGTGCGGCTATGAGATGTCCTTCTGGAACGAGTATATGACGGTGGACGGCCCCGATGGAGAGCGGATGGGCACCTTCCCCGACCTCATCATGACCTTTGACGCCCAGACCGGACGTCCCACACCCACTTCCGATCTGGCGCCGGGGCAGGAGATCTATCTCATCCGCACCAGCTATCGCAACCTGAAGCTGTCCGCCCCCATGTTTGACAAGGAACTGCTGGCCGAGGTGGAAGGCATCATCCACCGTCCCATGCTGGCTCACGTTGACTTTTAATTCATTGACAGGAGGTTTTTCCCATGCTTATCAAGCAAGTAATTGAACTCATCGACATTCTCGATTCTCCCTCCGCCTCCGGCGCGGCCGTGGAGCAGTACCTGCGCGCCATCGATCCCCAGGCCAATATTGAGGTCTACACCCTCCAGGGCCCCAAGGGGAAAACCGACATGGTGAAGGTGCGCATCCCCGGCACGCGGGGCAAGTCCTCCGGCGGCAGCGCTCCCACCATCGGCCTGCTGGGCCGTCTGGGCGGCTTGGGCGCCCGTCCTGAGCGCATCGGCTTCGTTTCCGACGGCGACGGCGCTCTGTGCGCCCTGTCGGTGGCTGCCAAGCTGCTGGACATGAAGGTAAAGGGCGACCATCTGGAGGGAGATGTGTTCATCTCCACCCACGTCTGCCCCAACGCCCCCACCCGTCCTCACACCCCCGTTCCCTTCATGGACTCCCCGGTGGAGATGGCTCAGGTCAACCGGGAGGAGGTCACTGACGAGCTGGACGCCATCCTCTCTGTGGACACCACCAAGGGCAATAAGATCATCAACACCCGGGACTTCTCCATCTCTCCCACCGTCATGCAGGGCTACATTCTGAAGGTCAGCAGCGACCTGGTGGACCTCATGGAGATCACCCTGGGCAAGCCCGCCCATGTCTTCCCCCTCTCCCAGCAGGATATCACCCCCTATGGCAACGACCTGTACCACCTCAACAGCATCCTGCAGCCCGCCACCGCCACCAAAGCCCCGGTGGTAGGCGTGGCCATTGCCACCCAGACCCCGGTGCCCGGCTGCGCCACCGGCGCCAGCCACTTTGCCGACATCGAGGAAGCCGCCCGCTTTATGCTGGAGGCCGCCAAGGCCTTTGGCCGCGGTGAGCTGTCCTTCTACGACAAGGAGGAGTTTGCCCGCATCCAGGCGCTCTATGGCGATATGAGTCACTTCCAGGGCTTCGGCAAACAATAACAGCTATGCGGCCCTGGTCCATCCAGGGCCGCATTTTGCAAAAAGGAGGGTCTTCTACTATGATCAAAGTGGGCGCTATCACCATCGGCCAATCTCCCAGAACCGACGTGACCCAGGACATTCTCCCCCTGCTGGGGGACCAGGTGGAGCTTCTCCAGGCCGGCGGTCTGGATGGTCTTACCCGGGAAGAGATCGAAGCCTTTCAGCCCGGCCCGGACGACTATGTGCTGATCTCCCGCCTGCGGGACGGAAGCTCCGCCGTCTTTGCCGAGCGTTATATCCTCCCCAGACTGCAAAATTGCATTGACCAGCTGGAGCAGCAGGGTGTAGAACTAATTCTGTTCCTCTGCACTGGAGATTTTCCTGCCGTATTTCACTCCAAGGTGCCTCTGATTTTCCCCTGCAAGGTTCTCAACGGCCTGGTGCCAGCTCTGGCCGGTCGAAGCAGGATCGCCGTTGTTACCCCCACGCCCCAGCAGGTGGCCCAATCGGAGAGCAAATGGAGGGAATATGTTTCCCAAGTCACCGTGATTCCCGCCTCTCCTTACGGAAACCCCGAGGAGCTGGACCGGGCAGCCCGCCAGGCAGCAGAAATGGACGTGGACCTGGTGGTGATGGACTGCATTGGATACAGTGCAGAAATGAAAGCCAAGTTCCATGAAATCTCGGGAAAGCTGGTCATTTTGTCCCGCACCCTGGCCACCCGAGTTCTGATGGAACTGTTATCTTGAAAGCGAGGTATATTATGAATCTGGTAGAAATCGGAACCCGTGTACTGACGTCCTGCATGGATGTAAAAGCGGGGGAGACGGTACTGGTGGTGACGGACGACGAAAAGTTTCAGATCGGCCAGGCACTGTATCAAGCAGCTAAGGAACTGGGCGCGGACGCCATGCTGGTAACCATGTCTCCCCGTGAGGTATCCGGGCAGGAGCCTCCCGCCTCCATTGCCGCCGCCATGAAGGCCGCCGATGTGGTTTTGTGCCCCATGAGCACCTCCATCACCCACACCCGCGCCAAGATCGAAGCGGCAAAGGCCGGGGCGCGGATCGCCACCATGCCCAATATCACGGAGGACATGTTCCGTCAGGGCGCTATGACCGCGGACTACGATACCGTGATGGAGCTGACCAACCGGGTGACTGAGATGCTCACCCAGGCTTCCACCGCGCGCATCGAAAAAGACGGCCATGTACTGACTCTGGATCTGGCTGGCCGCCCCGGCATTCCCAGCCCCGGCGTGTACCGGGAAAAGGGCCAGGCCGGAAATCTCCCTTCCGGAGAGGCCTACATCGCCCCGCTGGAAAGCGGCTCCAACGGTTCTATGATCATTGACGGCTCCATGGTAGGCATCGGTCTGCTGGACTCCCCCCTTCAGGTGCAGGTAAAGGACGGAAAGCTGCAGAGTATCCAGGGCGCAGAGGCTGAAAAGGTGGGCTTCCTGCTGAACAATGAGCGCAATGCCACCCTGTGTGAGCTGGGCATCGGCACCAACTACGCCGCCAGACTGACCGGCGTGATTCTGGAGGATGAGAAGGCCTATCAGACCGTGCACATTGCCTTTGGCACCAACATAGGATTTGGCGGAACAAATAAAGCGGACTGCCACATCGACGGAATCATCAAAAATCCCACGCTCTACCTGGATGATGTCCTGGTCCTGAAGGACGGAGCTTTCCAGATCTGAGAGGAGGTTGTCCATGGCGGTCGCACAGTTCACCCTCTGGGGCACGCAATGCCAATGGCTGATTGCCCGCTGCATCCTGGACAGCAGCCTGTTCGCCCCCTACCTCTCCCAGGGAAAAATCCTGTTCAAAGGCTCCTCCACTGTCTCCTGTCTGACTGCGCTGTTGGCTGACACCCCTATGCGTATCTGCGGACGAATTACAAAAAACGGGATGAAACGATCCTACGTGGAGAGCCAGGGCGCCCATTTTCTGCTCTATGAGCGGGGAGAAATCCGAAATGTTGATTCCTGTCTGGAGCAAACCCTGCAAGCAATGGGACCTGATGATCTGTTTGTAACCGGAGCAAACGCACTGGATGCGTTTGGCCATGCCGCACTGCTGATCGGCAGCTCCGGTGGGGGCGGCTATGGGACCTGCATGCCCTTCCTCTATACGGAAGGGATCCGCACCTTGATCCTGACCAGTGTGATGAAGCTCATCCCAGGGGATCTGACCCGGTTGAACCCGCAGATTTCCAGAAAAAAGTGTGATTTTTCCTATGGCATGGCCTGCAGTCTTGCCCCCATACCGGGAGAAGTTCTGACCGAGGCCCAGGCCATTGAGTCCTATGCCCGTGTAAACGCTCTGGTTTTTGCCAAAGGTGGATTTTCCGGTGCAGAAGCCTCCGTAGCGATTCAGATTGAAGGGGAGCAGGAAGAAGTGGAAAAAGTCCTCCACCTGGTAGAACAGATCAAAGCCCTTCCGTCCCAGCCGCCTGTGGATGCAGACAGCTTAGCGGAATGTACCTATCCCTGTTCCGGCTGCAGCCAGCACCGCTCCTGCGCATACGCCAACAAGCAGACTATTTTTCATTCCATTAAAATGTCATAAAGGCAGGGGAGTATGATATGAAAAAATACAGAGTTGGCCTGATCCGCGTATTGACCACAGACGACACCCAGCTGATGCAGATGCACGGGGCGCTGATCGAACAGTATTTCCCCATGCTGCAGGTCGAATCCCGTTGTATCCCAGACCAGCCGGAGGGAATCCACGACGACCAGACTATGGCCTTAGGCGCTCCCAAGGTGGTGGCTATGGCAAAAGAAATGTGGCAAGAGGGCTTTGACGCGATCATTGTCAGCTGTGCCGGAGACCCCGGAGTTGCGCAAGCGCGCCAGGCAGTTCCCATCCCGGTCATCGGGGCTGGGGAGAGCACTGCTGCCCTATGCATGTTCTATGGCAGCCACCCCGCTGTGCTGGGAATCACCGAGGATGTTCCGGCCGGTTATCAGCGAGTCTTTGGCGATCATATTGTAGATAACGCCCGCGGCAAGGGTGTCGAGAGCGTCCTCGACTTAATGGCGCCCCAGGGGTATTCCGCCACCGTGGAGCAGGCACAGCGGCAAAAGCAGCTGGGCGCAGACGTCATCGCTCTAAGCTGCACCGGGATGTCCAGCATTCAAATTGCTCCGGCCCTGGAACGAGAAACCGGCCTTCCCGTGCTGGACCCTGTAATGTGCGAGGGTCTGATGACCCTCTTCGAACTGATTCGAAAAGACGCTCGAACCCAATGAACTATATTGGTCTAGCCCTTTTAAAAACAGAATATTCCTTCGGTGTTATACTCACTGTTATGAGCAATGTCTGAGAATATGAGGTGTTGATATGCATACAGTCTGTTCCAGTGATGTCCTGACCCAATGCAGCTTGGCCCAGGCAGAGTATCAGGATTGGATGAACCAAGGGCTCAAGCTGAACATGGCACGTGGCAAACCCGGCCGGCAGCAGCTGGACCTGGTTTCCGGCCTTCTCACCGCATTGACCGACCCCGCAGAGTGCTTTGACGACGGCATCGACGCCCGGAACTATGGCGAGATCGCCGGTTTATCCAGCGCAAGAAGTCTCTTCGCAGAGCTGCTTGGCTGTCTTCCTGAACAGGTATTCGTGGGCGGTAACTCCAGTCTGACCCTGATGTATGATACCATTGCAAAGGCCATGACCCACGGTCTGCTGCACAGCGAACGGCCCTGGAGTCAACAAAAGGGGCTCAAATGGCTCTGTCCCGCTCCCGGCTATGACCGGCATTTCAAGATCACAGAGTCTTTCGGATTTGAACTGATTACCGTACCTATGACGCCGGAAGGCCCCGACATGGATGTGGTGGAACAGCTGATTCAGGATCCGTGTGTGAAAGGAATGTGGAACGTTCCGAAATACTCCAATCCGGATGGAATCGTCTATTCTGCCCAAACCGTCCAGCGCCTGGCCGCTATGAAACCTGCCGCTCCGGATTTTCTGCTGATGTGGGACAACGCTTATTGCGTACATGAGTTTGAGGGGGAATTCCTCCCCTTTGCCGATATCATAAGTCTCTGCGCACAAAACGGAAATCCGGACATGGTATTTGAATATGCTTCCACCTCCAAAATCACCGTCCCGGGTGCCGGCGTGGCATGCTTTGCCTGCAGCCAGGCAAATATGGAGTATATGCTCCGACTGCTGGATGTCCAGGTCATCAGCTATGATAAGGTCAATCAGCTGCGGCATGTTCGGTATCTGAAAGACAAGGCCCATGTTTTAGACCTCATGAAGCAGCATGCCGAGATTTTAAAGCAACGGTTTGATGTGGTAACAAGCACCCTGGAGAAGGAAATCGCACCCTTGGGACTGGCCACCTGGAATCGCCCCAAAGGCGGCTACTTTGTCTCGGTAAACACCCTTCCCGGGCTAGCTAAACGCACCATTGAGCTCTGCAGGCAGGCTGGTGTGATCATGACCAACGCAGGGGCCACCTTCCCCTATGGCATCGACCCAAAGGATCAGAATATTCGCATCGCCCCCTCGTATCCCTCTGTGTCTGAACTTCAGCAGGCCATGGACGTATTTTGCTGCTGTTTAAAGTGCGCCGCCTTTGAACAGATGAGCCAAAACAGCTAACCCCTGTCTTCTCATTTTCCCCCTCAGTACACGCTATATTTTACAAAAAAGCGTACCGGATCATCTTTTCCGGTACGCTTTTCTCTTTTGGTCGCTATATCGTCCGCTGTCAGCAGCAGGTGCGTTTCCCGCCAAAGGCCGACAGATACTCCGCCAGTGCAGCTGCTTCCTGCTCCACTTCGTCATAAAAGCGGGCAATATGGAAGCCATCTGCCGCTCCATGATGGATTTCAAAGGAGAGGGGCATCCTCATGCGGCCGCCGTCCAGCTCCGCTTTTCCCCAGCTGATCATGGGCGCCAGAAATAGTCCGTCCCCGCAGAGGTTGATATCCAAGGCAGAATACTTGATCCACGGCAGGCAGGAGACGCAGAATGTATTCTCCGGCATCCCCGGCACACGGTAGCCTCGGTATTCCTTGCCCGCCGCGATATCTTCCTGGCACCCGCGGTAGAACACTTCAAAGTCCGGCTCCCATCGGGACCAAATGCAGGTAAAGGTCTCGTCCTCTTCGTGGAAAACCAAATGGGAGGGGAGGACCTCATCCCACTGCACCAGCTTTTCCTCCTGAGGCAGATAGGCCAGCTTGAATTCGCTGTGCCGGTTGATCACCTTGCAGATCACATATAAAAAGGCGATATAAAAGCTTCTGCCGCAGGTTTTTGCCGCAGCCCGAAGCTGGGTGACGTCCACGTCCTTTGTGATGGACAGAAAGCACTTTGCCTGTTGGGTGAAATGGAGATAGTGCTCCTTGCGGGGCCAGGTCTCCAGATTGATCTCTTGATAACCCATCGTCAATTCTCCTTTAAAAAAATACTGTATTTGGGCTCTGCCTGCCCGTCCCGCTCCTTGGGGAAGACCTCCACAAAGGTCTTGTAAAAGTCGTATAACTCTCCATCTTCCCGGGCACACAGCAAAAACCGGCTGATAACGGCTCCCGTCCGGTATGACTTCTGGATATGGGCAAGCTGCTGCTGCAGGTTATTTTTGTAGGGCTGGGTATGTTCTTCTCTCATCAGGCATGCGGCATAGGTGCCGCCGCAATTCTGCCACAAAATCTGCTCGGGCGGGAACTGGTCCAGCTGCTCTGTCGGCACCGTCAGTCCCCGGTGCTCCTGTTGCAAACAACAGGAGTGCTGTACCCGTGAATAGAGATACGGATTTCCGATGTACTGGCGCAGCTTGTCCTGCTCGATCAGGTCAAAGGAGACGATACACTCCGTATCAATATCCTCAATGGCGTAAGGCCGCGTTCTTAACCGCTCCACCTCGTCAATGGCCGCCAGATGGCAGCGCAGTTTTTCCATCCGCAGCCGCACCTGCTCCTGCAATGCCACCAGTTCGCCCATTTTCTCCTCCAGCAACTCCCTGTGCTGACCGGGCGTTGTTTGTTCCATGTCCCGGATCTGCTTGAGGGGGAGCCCCAGGCTCTTATAAAACACAGCATCGGAAATGGCCATCAGGTCGGACACGGAATAGGTCCGGTACTGATTCTCCTTATTTTTGTCCGGCGCCAAAATCCCACATTCTTCCCAATACCGCAGCGTGGATGGGGCCAGATCAAAAAAGCGGGCAATCTCTCCAATTTGAAACGTTTTTTCCATAACATCACCTATCTCAGTGGTTGTTATCGTATCATATGTCCTCTTGACCTTCAAGGGCCTTAAAGGTTTACAATGACATCCGGAGGGATTGGAATGGAAAAAACCTTGATATTTTCTTCTGCAAGTGAGGTCCGGTTTCGCGCGGTTCTGCGTTTTATCGTCCCAACCTACCTGACTTCCTTGTTCAATACATTATATACTATTGTGGACGGCATTTTTGTCTCCTCCTATGTTGGCACCAACGCTCTGGCTGCCATCAACATCGTATACCCCATTGTTAATGTGCTGTACGGCATCGCCCTGATCTTTGCCACCGGCGGCAGTGCGGTAGCCGCTCTGCTCATCGGCTCCAGGCGAGAGGAGGAGGCCAACCGCGCCTTTTCTGTCAGTCTCATTTGCTCTCTTCTTCTGGGATGCGGGATCTCCCTGCTTTTTGGACTGAATCTGTCCCCTGTGCTGTACTGGCTGGGGGCTACCCCCGCCACCATGGCAGACTGTCAAACCTACGCAATCTGGTGGCTGATGGGCGCTCCGCTGGTCATCGGCAAGGAATTGTTCACCTATTTCATTCGGGTGGACGGAGCGCCTACATACAGCTTTCTGACCGCGCTGGCCGGCGGGATCTGCAACATTGTGCTGGACTATCTGCTGGTGGCCCGGCTGGACATGGGCATCCAGGGTGCTGCCGCAGCAACCATTCTGGGACTGCTTCTTTCCTTCTGCATGGGCATATTCTATTTTGCCGCGCGGAAGAAAATCTTTCGTTTTACTACCCGCGGTCTGACAGCCTCTCTGGCCTCCCGCTGTATGGTCAATGGCGTTTCAGAATGTGTCAATCAGCTGGCCATTGCCATTACCACAGTGGTGTTTAACCGCACCGCCATGGTCTTCGCCGGAGAGGACGGCATTGCGGCGGTCTCCATCATCATGTATCTGCAATTTTTGGTCATCGGCATCTACTTTGGGTTCTCCATGGGTATCGCACCGCCCCTTGGCTACGCCTACGGTGACGGTCAGCGGGATGTCTGCCGGGTTTTGGAGTCCTATGCCCGGCGCTTCTTTACGGTTGCTCCCTTTGTTTTATATGCCATGACCTATTTCCTGGCTCCGCTGGGGGTGAGCTTCTTTGCCCAGCCGCAAAGCAGTGTCTACACTCTGGCTGTCTCCGGGATGCGGCTGTACGGACTTGGCTTTCTCTTCTCGGGCATCAGCATCTTCTGCGCCATCCGCTTTATGGCCTATGGAAAGGGACACCTGTCCGGCATCATCACCTTCCTGCGCTCCTTTGCCCTGCTGCTTCTGTTTTTGACGTTGCTCCCCAAGCTGCTGGAACTCAATGGCGTCTGGCTCGCGGTCCCCTTTGCCGAGGTTTTGACCCTATTGGTCGCCCTGGGCATCACATATTTCGACGAAAAGCGTGGAGAGGAATAAGTACCTTTCCGCATCATACGGCCCGCTGCAATCCGCAGCGGGCCTATTTTTGTATCTGTAAACTTGCTCCATGGGACCTTGCATAATTTTTTTGGCTAAAATTATTTAAGTTGCACAAACAATTTTAAATTACAATACAGCATTTGAAAAATTGCACTATAACCATACAACTTTATCGTATTTTTCTCAAGACTTGTTGAATTATGCAGTCCTCAGATGGTAAATTAAATACAACAGGCGCGATATGATGCCTAAAAACTGGATAAATGATACAAATTGAAAAGGAGCGAATAGAATGAAAAAGCGGCTACTTAGTATGACTCTTGCAATGGCCATGACAGTTGGACTGCTTGCCGGCTGCAGCGGCGGAAACGGCGGCAGCTCCGGTTCCGGTAAGAGCTCCAGCTGGAAGGTCACCTGCCCCTGGGCTCCCTCCGGCGTGGCAGCCATGGTCAGCCAGAAGACGGCGGCGAAATCCACCCAGTATTCCGACAACATCACTCTGGTGGCCGAGGCCATTGCCGGCGACGCCGCCACCGTAAACACCTGGGTCATGGATACCAAGGCCAACGCTCCTGAGCTGGTCTTCGTGGGTGAGGGCCTGCTGTCCATCACCTCCATCATCGATCCCGCCAAGCTGCAGTTCACTCAGGACGATTTCGTCTTCGTGGAGAACCTGTATTCCTCCATCTTCGTTCTGTCCGCCGAGGCCAGCCTGAACATCAAGACCATCGCCGACCTGGAGGCCTATGTGGCTCAGGGTAATGAGATCAGCGTGGCCGTCAACGGCGCCGTGGGCTCCGAGGCCTTCCTGGCCGCCTCTCTGTTCGGCAAGATGGGCGCCGGCGACAAGCTGAAGCTGGTTGCCTACCAGTCCGCCGCCGAGGCCGCCCAGGCCGTGGCCAAGGGCGAGACCCAGTTCGCCGTCTCCCACCAGTCTCAGATCCTGGAGACCTATCAGCAGGGCGGCGTGAACATCGTGTGCGCCTTTGATGAGAAGGCCATCGAGAACGGCCCCTTCGCCGGCGTCGAGGGTGTGGGCGAGAAGGGTTATCCCTACTTCCGCAACCGCTGCTTCATCATGGCCCGTGCCGGCACCGATGAGGAAACTGTGGCCCAGCTCAAGGAGCTGTACGACAAGATCCTGGCCGACGAGGAAGTGGTCACCTGGCTGCAGGACACCATGCTGCTGGAAGTTGACACCATGAGCCAGGACGACGTAAACGCCCACGTGGAAAATGTAAAGAGCATCGTCAACGAGTACAAGGATCTCGTTGCCGGCTGATCCTGCCAATCCGTAACAATTGGGGGATGGGATGGGTAAAATCCCTCCCATCCCCTTTTTCTGTGATTTTGGTGTGTGAAGGAGGTTTCTGAATGAAATGGGTCAATGAATTTCACGCCCGCATGGACCGCTGGGGAGAGCGCCTGAGCAAAAAGGAGCTGCGCATCCCGGTGGACCTCACCGTGGGCGTGCTGTTTTTCCTGTTTGCCCTGGCCATCCTGTATGTCCTGCCGCAGCAGGTGGCCATCTCGGAGAAGGACACCGTCAACGGCCGGGCTTTCCCCACCTTGCTGATGGTGGTCATGATGATCTGCTGCGCCATGCTGGTGGCCAAGGAGATCTATAAGCTTATCACCAAGCAGCCTTTGAACTGGAAGGTCATCAACCTGCAGACCGAGCTGAAAGCCCTGGTCATTCTGGCCATTCTGGTAGTAACTTATCTGCTGTGCCGCTACACCGACCTGTTTGTGGTGGGCGCCATCTTCTGCTGCCTGGGCTTTTTGGTCTATTTCCGCTGTAAAAAGCCCTCGTACTATGTCATTACCCTGACCCTTGCGGTAGCCATCTGGGCGGCCTTCCGGTTCGTCCTGCATGTGGACTTTTAAACGAGAGGAGGCCATCTTATGCTGCAATATATCGTTCCGGCCACCGGCCTTCTCTTCACGCTGGAAAATATCCTGTGGATCAACATCGGCGTATTTGTAGGCTCGGTCTTTGCCGCTATCCCCGGTTTGAGCGTCATTTTGTGCGTCATTTTGTTCCTGCCGGTCACCTACACCATGACCGCCATCCCCGGCATGATGTTCCTGCTGGGCATCTACTGCGCCGGCGGCTACGGCGGCAGCGTGTCCGCCATCCTTATCAACACCCCCGGCACGCCCCACGCCGCGGCCACCATGCTGGACGGCCACCCGCTCTCCCGCCAGGGCCGCACCAAGGCGGCGCTGAAAATCGCCCTGTACGCCTCCACCTTCGGCGGCGTGTTCTCCGCCCTGATGCTGCTGTTCCTGGGGCCCCAGGTGGCCAAGATCGCCGCCCAGCTGGGCACCGCCGAGTACTTCATGGTCTGCGTCTTCGGTCTGACCATCATCGCCGGCGTGTCGGGCAAGAGCATCATCCGTGGTCTGGTCTCCGCCTGCCTGGGCCTGCTCATCTCCTGCGTGGGCACCGACCCCATGACCAGCTATGACCGCTTTACCTTCGGCATCCCCCGTCTGTACTTAGGCCTGGACCTGGCTGTGTGCCTCATCGGTCTGTTCGCCTTGGTGGAGATCCTGGCCAAGGCAGAAAAGAAGCTGGGCGAGCTGCGCCTGGATACCGCCAAGATGCATGACGACGGCAAGATCACCCGCCAGGAATTCAAGCGGATGATCCGCCCGGTGCTTATGTCCTCCCTCATCGGCGTGATGGTGGGCATCGTCCCCGGCACCGGCGCCTCCGAGGCCTCCTGGTTCAGCTATAACACCGCCAAGAACCTATCCAAGCACCCCGAGGAATTTGGAAAGGGCTCTGTGGAAGGCATCGCCGCCGCCGAGTCGGCCAACAACGCCGTCACCGGCGCCACCCTCATCCCCCTGCTCACCCTGGGCATCCCCGGCGACGGTACCGTGGCCATCATGCTCTCCGCCCTGATGATCAACGGCCTGAACCCCGGATTGTCCCTCTTCACCACCGACGGCGACATTATGTACGCCATTATGCTGGGCCTCATTCTGGTCAACATCTTCATGCTCATCCAGGGCAAGTTCCTCACCACTCTGTTTGCCAAGGTAGTCTCCATTCCCCAGGAAATCCTCACCCCCATCATCGTGATCTTCTGCTTTGCCGGAGCCTACTCCGTCAACGAGAACTACTTTGACGTGGCGGTGGCCCTGGTGTTCGGCGCCCTGGCCTGGGTGCTGCGCAAGCTGGACCTGCCTCCCGTGCCCATCCTACTGGGTCTGGTGCTGGGCCGCATGACCGAGACCAACTTCCGCCGGGCGCTGCTCATCTCCAACGGCGACCCCAGCATCTTCCTCCAGAGCATCTACTGCAAGATCTTCCTGGCCCTCATCATCATCGCTGTGGCCGCCATCGTCCGCGGCAAGCTGAAGGAACAAAAGGCCGCCAAGATTGCCGCCGCGGCCCAGAAGGAGAACAACTGATATGGCATACAATATCATCTTTTACTTTACCGACCAGCAGCGCTGGGACACCTGCGGCTGCTTTGGCCAGCCCCTGAACATCACCCCCAACCTGGACCAGCTGGCCCGGGAGGGCGTGAAGTTTGACAACGCCTTTTCTCCCCAGCCGGTGTGCGGCCCCTGCCGCGCCCTGTTCCAGACGGGCAAATACCCCACCGAGACGGGCTGCTTCCGCAACAATATCATGCTGCCCTCCAACATGAAGACCCTGGGCAGCTACATTGAGGAGGCGGGCTATGAGACCGCCTACATCGGCAAGTGGCATCTGGCCAGCGACGGCGAGTTAGAGAAAAAGCCTACCATCGACCACACCATCACCGCCATCCCCAAGGAGCTGCGGGGCGGCTACACCGGCTTCTGGCGGGCGGCCGACGTGCTGGAGTTCACCTCCCACGGCTACGACGGCTATGTCTTTGATGAGAACAACAACCGCATCGACTTCAAGGGTTACCGGGCCGACTGCATGACCGACCTGGCCCTGGAGTTCTTTGACCAGTACGACAAACAGAAGCCCTTCTTCATGACCATCTCCCAGATCGAGCCTCACCACCAGAACGACCGTGGCCACTATGAGGGCCCCGAGGGCTCCAAGGAGAAGTACAAAAACTTCATCCTTCCCCACGACCTGGAGGTTTTGAAGGGCAACGCCGCCGAGGAGTACCCCGACTACCTGGGCCAGTGCGCCAGCCTGGACGAGAACCTGGGCCGGCTGGTGGAGCGTTTGAAGAGGGAATGCCTGTACGACAACACGGTCATCATCTTTGCCTCCGACCACGGCTCCCACTTCCTCACCCGCAACCGGGACAGCCACCTCAACGGCTACGACGACTATAAGCGTACCTGCCACGACGGCGCCCTCCACGTACCCCTGGTCATCGCCGGCGGCCCCTACAAGGGCGGCGTGGCGGTGGAGGAGCTGGTCTCCACCGAGAGCCTGCCCAAGACCATTCTGGCCCTGGCGGGCGTGGATGTGGGCGAGGCCATGATCGGGGAGAATCTCCTTGACGTGGTGGAAAAAAGAACGGATAATAGACCTAATCAGGTGTTTGCCCAGATCTCCGAGAGCCGGGTGGGCCGCTGTGTCCGCACCCCGGACTATCTCTATTCCGTGTACGCCCCCGGCGTCAACGGCGGCGAGGCCGCCGCGTCGGACACCTACGCCGACGACTTCCTCTACGATCTGAAGGCCGACCCCTGGCAGCTGAACAACGTGGTGGCCGACCCGGCCTATGCTCAGGCCAAGGCAGACATGCGCGCTCGCCTGCTGGACTGGATCGAAAAGGCGGAGGGATACCGCCCCACCATCACGGACTGAGGAGTGGGTTTGTTTGGCGGGCTCCGGGAAAAAGACGGAAGAGGTCTACCGCTGGCTGATGGCCTACATCGATGAAAACAAGTTTTCCGGCAACCTGAGGCTGCCCTCGGAAAACGCACTGTGCCGTCGGTTGGACATGAGCCGTGAGACGGTGCGCGCTGCTCTGGAGCGCATGGCCCAGGAAGGGCTGGTGCGGCGGGTCAAGGGCAGCGGCACCTACATCAACAAGGAGATCGCCCTGTCCCGGGAGCTGGGCATCGGCTCCGCCCCGCTGAAAATCGGTCTCATTCTCCAGGGCCAGGACACCAACGCCAACTCCGAGCTGCTGGAGGGCATCAAAAGCGTGCTGCCCGCCGACCAGGTGGACCTGCGGGTGTTCTTTACCGACAACAAGTTCTCCAACGAGCGCAGCTGCCTCCAGGCGGTGGTCCACCAGAATTTTCAGGGGTTCATCATCGACGGAGTGAAGGCCAGCCTGTTAAACCCCAATCTGGACTGCTATAAGGAGATCTACCGGCGGCACATCCCAGTGATCTTCTACAACAACTACTACAAAAATCTCCGCTGTCCCCGGGTCATTGTCAACGACACGGAGTGCGCCGACCGGCTCATCGGCCTGCTTATCGAGCGGGGCCACCGGCATATCGCGGGGATCTTTGTCTACGACAACTACCAGAGCATTGAAAAGTTCCAGGGCACCGCCGCCGCCATGCAGAAGCGGGGGGTGGAGTTCCAGGACGACTACATCAAGTGGTGCGTCTCCAACGAGGCCCACGATCAGCGCTTTGCCCGCTCCATCGACCGCTTCTTGAAGGGGCTGCCCAAGTACACTGCCATTGTGTGCTGCAACTACATGATTTACCGCCTGGTGCGCCGGGTGCTGGAGGAGCAGGGCAAGCGGGTGCCCGAGGACTGTTCCCTGGTGTGCTTTGACTACTCCGGGCCGGACTGGGAGGCGGAGGGGATCACCTGCTCCGTCCACCAGGGCAGGCAGATGGGCCGCCTGGTGGCCACCCGGCTGATGACCATGATCGAGCGCCGGGACTGCGACGACAAAAACTATACCTACGTCATGAAGCCCAAAATTTATGAGGGCACCTCTATCCGAACCTTGTAAAAAAGCTCTGAGCGGCCCCCACAGGAACCGCTCAGAGCTTTTACTTATCGCAGAGTTACCGCCGCCTGGCGCAGGCGGGGCAGAGCATAGTCGAAAAATTGCCGGAAAGCGGGGCAGTAGTAGTTCTCCCCCTGGGGCCCGAAAGCCGTCCAATCCCGGGGACAGCCGCCCCGGCAGATGGCCAGGTAGGGGCACTGGGCACAGCCCTCCGGGCGGGTGCGGCCCCGTGCCAAAAATTCCTGGCTCCGGGGGCTGTTCATAGCCTGCGTCACTCCGGTCTCATTGATATTTCCTAAGTACCACTCATCCAGCACAAAGAAGTCACAGGGGTACAGGCTGCCGTCTCCCTCCACCACCAGGTAGCTGCCGCAGGCCCCCGAGGCCGCGCAGGTACTGGGCGGCCTCCCGGCCAGAATACGCAGGTAGTCGTCAAAGAGGCGAATGCTCACATAGCGCCCGGCCTGCCAGTCCCGGTACCAGCAGTCAAACAGGCCGCACAGAAAGTGGCCGTAGCGCTGGGGCGAGAGGGAGTAGGGCATGCTGCCCCTGGGAGCCTCCAGCGGGTCCAGGCAGGGGATAAACTGGAGGGGATGATTGCCCAATTTATTGAGGGACTGGTATACCTTCTGAGGGCTGCGGGCCATGGGCCCAGTGACCACACAGAGAAGGTTTGTCTCCACTCCCGCTTTGTCCAGCTCGTGCAGGGCGGCCACCGCCCGGTTCCAGGTACCCTTGCCCTGGGGGTCCACCCGCAGAGCGTCGTGAAGGTCCCGGGTGCCGTCCAACGAGAGGCCCACCAGGAAACGATTGGTTTGGAAAAACTCCGCCCACTCCGCCGTGACCGCCATGCCGTTGGTCTGGATGGAGTGGTGGACCGTCACGCCGGAGGGGATGAGCTCCCCCTCCATGGCCACAAAATCCCGGAAAAAGTCCAGCCCCGCCAGGGTTGGCTCGCCTCCCTGGAAGGTGATCTGAATAACGTCCCCAGGCTGGGCCGCCTGGGCGGCGGCACGCAGCAGGTTCCGGGCCGTCTCATGGGACATGATGCCCATGCTCTGGGTCTCCCGGCACTGGGCCACGTCCTCATAAAAGCAGTAGCGGCAGCGCAGGCCGCACAGGCTGGAGGCCGGTTTCACTAAAAAGGTGAGCTGTTTCATGGTCTCCCCTCCCTGAGGCTTTTGCTTAGTATACCAGATTCACAGGGTTCAGCCAATGGTTTGCAGCACCAGTCCCACCAGCAGATTGCCCACGCCGCACAGCACCATCACCAGGATGGGGTTCCATTTCAGCCCCCGCAGAGCGGCAAAGGCGGCGGCAAACAGCACAAGGCCAACCCAGTTGACATTGACAATGGCCATTTCTGCTCCGCCGAAGGCCACCTGGATCAGGACGGACAGACCTGCCGAGGCGATGAGAGCCACCACTGCCGGGCGCAGGCCGGCCAGTACACTCTGGAGAATAGACAAATTTTTATACCGATAGTAGATAAAAGCCAGCAGGGAGACGATAAACAGGGACGGAAAGATGCACCCCAGAGTGGCCACCAGCGCTCCGGGCAGCCCGGCAATGCGGATGCCCACAAAGGTGGCCGAGTTGACGGCAATAGGGCCGGGGGTCATTTCCGCAATGGTGACCAGGTCGGTAAACTCGTTCATGGTGAGCCAACCGTGAAGCTGAACGGTTTGGGCCTGAATGAGGGGCATGGCAGCATAGCCGCCTCCCACAGAGAACAGGCCAATCTGGAGAAAGCTCCAGAAGAGCTGCAAGTAGATCACTGGAGTTCCCCTCCCTTCTTCCGCTGGAGCATGGCAAGCACCACGCCCAGCAGTCCGGCGGCCAAAATGATGTAGATCACGTTGACACCGTAGACAAAGGTGGCGATAAAGGCAGCTGCCATTACTACCATGTGGATGGAGGACTTGGTCTTCACCACGTTGGCTCCCAGGCCCCACACCACATCCAGAATGACGGCCGCCACGCCCGCCTGCATCCCTTTAAGCACCAGGGCCACATAGGGATTGGCGGCAAAAGCGGCGTAAAAGAGGAAAATCACCGACAAAATGGTGATGGGGGGCAGCACGGTGCCGATGACCGCCGTGACCATACCCGGAAATCCTCCCACTCGCCAGCCAACCAAGATGGCGGCGTTGACCGCAATGGCTCCCGGGGAAGACTGGGCCAGAGCGGTGAGATCCAGCATCTCCTGCTCATCGATCCAGCCCAGCTCATCCACAAATTTCCGCTTCATAAAGGTAATGATGACAAAGCCTCCCCCAAAGGTGAAGGCACTGATATACAGCATACTGAAAAACAGCTTTAATAAGGTCCCTTTTTTGTCCTCCCGCGCCATAGCATCCCGCTCCTTTCCCCTCCATTATATCTGCCCGGGATGAATGAGTAAAATGCTATCTTTTTATCAGATCCATAACGAAATCAGCATGAAAAGAGGTCCAGGCCATGACGCTCCGCCATATGAAAATTTTTCTGGCCGTCTATCAGACGCAGCACATCACCAAGGCCGCCCAACAGCTGCGCATGACCCAGCCCGCCGTCACCCGGGCCATCCAGGAGATCGAGTCGTACTACGGCATCCGTCTCTTTGAGCGCATCAACCGCAAGCTCTACATCACCCAGACCGGTACCATGTTTTACACCTATGCGGTCCACATTGTGGATTCCTTTGACCAGATGGAGAAGGGCCTGCGGGACTGGGACCAGCTGGGGCTTCTCCGGGTTGGGACCACCATTGCCCTGGGTACCGACCTGCTGCCCCGGGTGCTGGTGCGCTTTCAGCAGTCCCATCCCAATTTGCAGATCCGCTCCGTGGTGTCCAACGGCGCGGCCCTTCAGCAAGCTCTGCTGGACAACGAATTGGACTTTGCCGTGATGGAGGGGAGCGTAGGGCAGGAGGAGCTGGCCCGACGGGCCATTGCCCCCGACCGGCTGGTGCCCATCCTGCCGCCGGATGACCCCAGAGCCCATCAGGAGCGTCTGGAGCTCAAGGATCTGGCCCAAGATTCTTTGCTGCTCCGGGACAAGGGGAGTGTAGGCCGCGCCTTTGTGGAGCGAGTCTTTGCCATTCATGAACTGCCCTTGGTGCCCACCATGGAGAGCGTGAGTACCCAGGCCATCATCCAGGCAGTACACCTGGGGCTGGGTATCTCCTTTCTGCCGGAGCGTCTGGTAAGCGGTGCTGTCCAGTCCGGCTTGGTGGCCACCAAGCAGCTGTGTGACGAGACCTTTGAGCGGGAAAACTACATTGTCTGGCACCGGCACAAGTTTTTGACCTCCTCCGCCCAGGAACTGATGGACTGCTTTGATCAGATGAGCCGGGAGCTTCCCTCTCCTCCGGATACAAGCGATGGGGCCTGCAACACTTGATAGCACAGGGCAAGGCCCACGCACATGAAGTTGCGGGTGGACAGGGAGATGAGGCGGGGATCCAGCTGGAGGGAGGCCTCCACGCTGGCGATGGCTCGCTTGTAGTTCTTTTTCAAGATGAGGTCGGTGATGCGGTTGGTCTTTGCCATGAAGTTGGTAAAGGTGAGATCCCCCAGCATATCCGCCGAGCCTCTGGCCCAGGCCACGGAGCGGTCGGGCTCCATCATCAGGCCCAGCAGATAGGTACGCACGGTCTCTGCCATCTGGGTGTTGATGGCGGTGTGCTGCAGGAAGGGGTAGGCCAAAGCCTTGGTCTCCAGGTATTCAATGGCCTTCTGCAGGGAGATCATGTCCGACTGGTAGATGGCGTTGATGCCCAGCAGCAGGGCCGCGCCGTAGGTCACGGTGGCGTTCTGCCACTGCTCGGACAGCATGGCCGCCCGGTGGGCATAGATGTCCGACTCGTCAAAGCGCCCCTGGACGCTGAGGGCCTCGCCCAGATAGAGCTCGTAGGCCCCGCGCCGTGATTGCCGGTGAGGGGATTGTAGACCTCCAGCATATCCCGCAGCTCATCGGCCGTCTCCATCATCTTGCCCGGCGTGCGGTAGAAGAGATACCACATGGAGGTGGTGCCGAACATGTAGGGCTCCCGCCGATTGAACAGCTGGGAGGGGGCGCTCATCCGCTGGGCGGCCTGCTGATACTGGGCCTTCATGCGGGGAATATCGGGAAACTCCCGGAAGGCAGAGAGGAGATACCACTCGCCCATCAGCTGCTGGCTGCCCAGCTTCTCCACGATCTCCCGGCTCTGCTCCAGCGCGGCTTCAAAGCCCGGAAAGTCTGTGCCGCCAAACAGCGCCAGGCACAAACGCAGCATGGAGAGGGGATAGCGGCCCAGCGTCTCCGGGGGACAGCGCTGCAGCACCCGGCGGGCCAGGGAGGTGTAGCTCACCGAGCCGAAGGTCTCTCCCATCAGACCGGTCAATTCGCAGGAGAGCAGCCGCTCATCGTTGCCCGCCTGGAAAAAGCACTCCACCGCCTTTTTGTTGTTTCCCGTCCGGCGGTAGATCTCTCCGGCCCCCTCATACACCTGACAGCGGAAGTCCGGCGGCATGGTATCCAGCATTTCCAGCAGAAAATGCCGCAGCAGCTCATGGGGATAGCTGGCTCTCGCCCGTAGGTCGTGGTGCATCAGGGGCGTGCGCACCAGGAGATTTTTCAGGGCTACCTCCTGGCCGGGGGCAATGTCCGGCAGCTGGTCCTCCTGGATGCAGTCGTACACCGCCACCCGCAGCAGCATCTCCTGCTCCTTGCAGGAAACCTTTCTCCAGAAGAATTCATGGAGCAGCCCGTCCATATCGCGAAATTCCGGCAGCTTGTCGGGATTGTCCTGCAAGCTCTTCAAATACAGCGCCACCGCGGCCGCCCAGCCCTCCGTATTGCGATAGACGGTATCCGCCTGCTGTTTAGACAAGGTCAGCCCCAACTGCTGGGCGTATTGCAGAATGTCCTTCTTGCCCAGCAGAAAATCCCGGGAGTTTAACCGGGAGACGCCGGAGGAGCTTTCGAACACCGCCCGCAGCTTTTTAAAGTTCTGGGAGATCAGCACCACATGCAGCCCGTCCCGGGGACGGTCCGCCATGGCCTGCAGAAGGGGCAGGGGCCAGTTATCGCCGATGAGCTGGAAATTGTCCAGAATCAGATAGCAGGGAGTGGAAATGGAAAGCCGGGATAAAATATCCGCCGCATCGCTCACATTGCTGCGGTTTAAAAAGCCCAGCTTCCGCAAGGCCGCGCCCGCGTCGCTGTCCAAAGTGCCGATCTGCCGGATAAACCAGTCCAGGCTGGTGTCCTGCAGAAAGCTCACCGCAGTAAACCAGCGGACCTGCTCCGGCGGAATATCCCGCATCACCCAGCGAACGGCCGTGCTTTTTCCATAGCCCGCAGGCGCCTCGATCATGGTCAGACTGCTCTGGTATATGGAAAAAAGCTTCTGTTGAATTTCCTGAGAAAAGTAGAACTGCTCCATTTGCTCACCCCAATTTCACATAGTTTTATTTTACCATAATCAAAGGCGGCAAACTATTACCCATTTCACCCCCAAAAATGGGTCATGCCTCCGGGGAGTCCCGGAGGCATGCGATCAGAGGAGCATATGCTGCTTCAGGTCCTGACGGCGGGTGATGCCCAGCTGCTTCATGGCGCTGGACAGGTGCCGTTTGACCGTATTTACCGAAATATTCATGTGTTTTCCGATCTCTTCGTTGGTCCATCCCCGGGCCGCCAGCATGCACACGGCAAACTCCGTGGTGGTCAGGTCGTCAGCCACATCGTGGCCGGTCACCGGGTTGTGTACTTTGCGCCATCCCGCAGAGAAGTGGTAGGTAATGTCGATGATGCGCTTAAAGTCCTCGGGCCAGCCGGGCTTGATGACCGACTCCAGCATGCCACCCAGCAGGCCGTGGTGTTCCCCAAACCCCTCGATGAGCCCATCGGGCCGGGCCAGGTCCCAGGCTGCCAGGAGATGGGCCTTGGCCCGCTCCGTCTGGCGCAGGCTCATGCAGTTCATCACCGCCACCAGGTGCAGGTAGATGGCCGGGATAGGGTATTGTTCCGCTCCCATGGACAAGGTGGCCTCCACAATGCCGATACTCTGGCCGTATTGCTGCTGCAAATAGAGGTAGTGGGCGTAGACATACAGGGCAAAGGCTCGTGGTCCAGGAGGGAGGAGAGGCAGAAAGCTCTGCATATCCGGCAGCCCCTGGGGCAGAGGCAGATGGAGGAGCACCGCTCCCGCCGCGGCCACAAATCCCGCTGCCGCCTGGAGCTGGGGCGACTGTCCTCCCGCCTCGTTCAGGGCCTTGTCCAGTGCCCGGAGAGCAAACCCGGCCCGCTGGATACGCCCCAGGGACAGGTTAGCGTAGGCATAGATGAGGCATGCGGAAAGCTGGGACCTCATGTGAGGACTGTTGAGATAGGGCTCCACTTCCAGCGCCGCCTGTTCCGGCCTGCCGCTGAAATAGTGGTACTCCGCCAGGGCGATATCCCGTTGGGGCCCCTCTGCCATGGCCTGCGCCGTCTCCAGGCAGCGGCCCGGCAAGAAGGGGGTGTTGATCAGGGGCATGAGCATCCCGCTGTCGCACACGTCCTCCGGCTCGGGGGATTTCAGGGAGGGGGAACCTTCCCCCTGTTGGGGATGGGCGGGCTTTTCCGCATCGGCGGGGATGGCCCATGCCTTTCCAAATTTCCCCGCGCCGGGAATTCGCCCCTGGGTGCACAGCTGCTGTACGCTCCGGGGGGAGAGATTCCATTTTTCGGCGGCCTGCCGTACAGTCATATAGTCTATAGGAACCTCCAAAAATAACCGTTTCTTCCTTTTTATTATAGAAGATGTCGGGCCAGGGGGGCAAGAGAGGGGAAAGAACCCAATGTTCTCCGGACTCTTGGCGTCAGCAGCCGTTACAAAAGATCCTCCTTACTTATGAAACACATAGTTGTCCAGGCGATCAAACGCCTCCTGGATACGGGAGAGGGGAGAGGCCATGTTCATGCGGATGTGGCAGGGACCGTTAAAGGCCCGGCCGTCCTGCCAGCCCACGCCCACGTCCCAGCCGGCCTGGATCACCTCATCCAGTGTCCTTCCGGTGCGCTGGCAGTAGTCGGCCAGGTCCAGGAACAACATATAGGTGCCCTGAGGCATGGCGGCAAACACGCCCTGGTAGTGGTCCCGGATATGTTCATAGGCGTACTTGCAGTTGCCCTCCAGCACCTGGAGCAGCTCGTCCGTCCACGCCTGTCCCTCGTCGGAATAGGCCCCGATGAGGGCGTGCATGGAGAGGACGTTCATTTCATTATAGTGGGTGGCGTCGCCCCAGGCCTTCACCCGGTCCCGGAGATAATCATTGTAGATGATGTGGTAGCTGCCAATAAGGCCCGCCAGATTGAAGGTCTTGGACGGGGCGTAGACGGCCACGGTGTGCTCTCTGGCCCAGTTATTGACCATCAGGGTGGGAGTGTGCTGAGTGTAGGCAATGTCCGCCCAGATCTCATCGGAGATCACCAGGCACTGGTTGGCCTCATACACCTCCATGGCCTTTTCCAGCTCCCAACGCTCCCAGACCCGGCCTGTGGGGTTGTGGGGGGAACAGAAAATGGCCAGGTGGATGTGGTATTTCTTCAGCTTGCGGTCCATGTCCTCATAGTCCATGCGCCACACGCCGTTTTCATCCCGTTTGAGCGGGCTGTACACGGATTTCCGTCCCAAGCCCTCCACATCGGCGCGAAAGCCCACATAGGTGGGACTGTGGAGCAAAATCCGGTCTCCGGGAGCCGAGAGGGTCTGAACGGCGCTGGTCACACAGCCGTGGACCCCGTTCTCGTAGCCGATGTAGTCCCGTTTGAGTCCGGCAAAGCCATTGCGCTTGGTCTGCCAGTTTATGATGCTCTGGTAGTATTCGTCCCGGGGCAGGAAATAGCCGTAGAGAGGGTGCTTGGTGCGCTCCATCACAGCGGCAGGCACAGCCGGACAGGTAGCAAAGTTCATGTCTGCCACCCACATAGGGATGGAATCAAACCCCTCCTTGGGAGCGGTGGGTTCGTTGCCCCAAACCTTGTGGCCGATGCCTTCCACGGCAATGGAATCCATGCCGCGGCGATCAATAATGGATGTGAAATCGTACTTCAAAGTCATCTGCCTTCTTTCTTAAAATCACTTTTGGATGGTACACAGAGTTTCCCGGTAAATGCAGTTTTTTATTGTGTTTTTCTTCATTATACAGATATTTGAGTGCAATTTCAACGCATCACCCGCTGGGATTCCACTTATCTCCAACGCTGCAATAACCAAATTTACAAGCGGCTGCTTTGCACTAAATTTTGACCACCAAAAAAGCCAAAATTTAATACTACGGCTCCCTGCATCTTGACCCAAAATCTTCCGGTTCAAAAAAGCCTTGAAATCGTTGGTTTAACAGCGATAAGGAACTAATTCAACCTTATTACTGTTAGCTGACAGTTTCAGGTGTGCAGAACAGAAGCAAAAAAGCGAAGGCATTCTGGGTGCCTTCGCTTTTTGCTTCAATTTTTTTGTTATTCCGCTCTACCGCGCAGACGGTTGTTCCGGAACTGTATCCCTGATCGCAGTGGTTATACATGCCTGGCATCAGGAAAAGGCGACCTGACCGGTAAATGTCATGATCCCGAAAAACAGCAGGATTAGAGCTCCGAAGAAGAACAGGAATCCGCCCAGGACAGGTTTTCGGGGGCGGTTTTCCGTAATGTGGTCGGGCCGATCGGGATCGTAATAGCCAACCACCTGCCGCCCGAGATCCCGCTTGCTGGAAAGGGCCTGACGGCTTGCGTACTGATAGGTCCTGCCATTTACCGCATACTCATAGGTTGGAAGATAAACCGTCTCCCGGCGCAGCCGATCACTGCCGTCCTTTTGGTGCTCCCACCGTTCATCGGCCGATTCCTCGATCCATACCACCTTCATCATCGTGGTGCCGGTGTACCGCCGCACATCATCCTCGTATTCCTTCTGTGCGCTTTTTCGACGATGGACACCAAGCCATGCCATCAGCACGGCCGCGAGGAGAAAGCCAATGCCCGCTGTGATATACTGCATATATTCTACGGGCCATACCACAAGCGCTATCGCAAGAATGAAACCGATCA
The DNA here is from genome assembly GCF_041925195.1 of Flintibacter porci. Classification (NCBI taxonomy): domain Bacteria; kingdom Bacillati; phylum Bacillota; class Clostridia; order Eubacteriales; genus Flintibacter; species Flintibacter porci. Next base: position 14,539 of record NZ_JBHEVB010000016.1, on the reverse strand, counting down.
CGATAACTTTGATACTCTTCATATGTCCTCCTTCCTGCCGCTATGGGCGGGGATCTCTTTTTACGATACCGGCGGCTGGTTCTGTACCGCATCCACAAACAGAAGGGTCAGTCCGATATAAGCGGCGCAGGCTACTGCCAGCAGAACGCAGAGGACGACACAGACCGATTGAACCGGTTTCCGCAAGTAACGGCGGGAGAGGACTATCCCCAGCAGCGACAGCAACAGCAGCGCCGCAGCGAGCCAAAGAGGCATACTGTCCACCTCCTTTACACGTCGCGAAATGCGTCGATCATATCCGTGAACCATTTCAGTTCGCGGGCAAAGCGCTGCCGCAGCTGCGTCGGATTCTCATGGCCTTTGCCGATATCAAAGAAGCCGTGTCCGCTGTGAACCGCGATATACAGCCTGCCGTCCGAGTTGAGATTCACGGCGAATTTACCGATGGAGGAATCTGCCAGCGCCAGAATCCGTTCCATCCGGCCGGGGGACAGGATGCGCAGAGCCGCCGCTTCATCGTCGCTGCTCAGATTGAAGCGCTTGTCAAAGCCCTCATTCCCTGTTTGGATGGTTTTGGAGCTGAACAGCTTATCCAGTCTGTCCCGCGGCCAGATGGTCAGCCATGTGGGAAATTCCCGGTTCAGCTGGCACAGCATCCACTGGCCGGTGTAGACCTCCTGCTCGTTCTTTTCCCACAGGCCGGTCTCCTCCCGCTGAAACTCGCTGACTTCCGTCAGCCGGACGGTACACAGCTCCGTGGTCAGGCCGCGATAAGTTCCGCGGATATACCCGCTGCCGCTGCAATGGGTGTGTCTGGGCAGGGGTATGTTCGTGTCCTCTGCGTCCAGAAGATGCGGCGTGGGGCTCATCTGCACGTTTTCAAGGGCAGCGCTTACGATGTCCGGTGCGATGGCATCGAAGGTCTGCTGGCTTGCCTTGTCCTTGGACTTGCCCTGCACCATCTGCCCCAAGCCAAGGATTACGCCGCCGATGACGACCAGCACAATGTTGCCGCCCAGAATGATGCCTGCGATGGCGACCACACCGCCCACCAGCGAAAGGAGTTTTCCGCCCAATTTGCCGCTCTTGCTTTTGCGAAGCTGCCGCGACAGATGTTCATCCGTCATGTTCCTGCTTTTTTCTTCCATATTCTTCTCCTTATTCTGTCGTGCCGGTCAGTGCGGGGCTTTCCGTTATCAGATCCAGCAGATTGCCCATACCGGTCAGCGAGGCGATGAACCACTTGCGGATGCCGTCGATGTCCCGCAGATCCAGCTCCTCCGGAACGCCCGCAAACACATACCGGGTGTTCAGAGCCAGCGTCAGATCGCCGTCACGGAGAATAAGACCGCACAGCTTGGAAGTTCTGGAAGATTCCTCCAGCTTCTGTACCAGGTCACGCAGCTGCGGTGTGACCTGATCGTCCGCCTCCCGGCCATCCGCCGTGTGAGCGGCAAAGTGCTTCCGGAAGGCGGCAGGGTCGGTGATGTCGTCCTTCTTCCGCTCCTGGAACATATCGTTCAGGGCAATGTCCAGCGTCGGGTCACAGATGTCCTTGCAGCGGACCACGATGCCGCGGAACAGCGTCTCGGTTCGGGTCATCCAGTTGTCGTTGTCGGGGCCGGACTTTTCTTCCACCGTGCGGCGCAGCTCCACGTTGGCGGCGGAGAACCGCAGCCCCTTGTGCTCGCCCTCGTGGAAGTCCGTCACGGTACACTCTGTAAAGGAGACCGTCGACAGCTTTGCCGCCGTCAGGTACGCCCAGTCGATGGGCAGCGTGGCCGGCTCCGGCTCCGGACCGAAGGCTTTTGTCAGCTCCGTGCGGAAGAAGCCGCCCAGCTGCTGCTTCATCAGGGCTTTTTTCTTCTTCTGGGCGGGCTGTGCCACCAACAGGAACAGTGCCACACCGGAAAAGGCCAGAATGCAGATCACAATAATATTGCGATACACAAACATCATGATGCACCCGGTGATCACCAGAATAACGCCTAGCAGGATTCCGATGCTCTCCATTCTCTGATAGCTTCCCAGCTTTTTTGACAGCTCCGTGTCGGTCATGCGCTCGGCGCCCACAGCGTCAAAGTCGTTGCGTTTCTTTCGCATAGCCGTCCCTCCTTAGTAGCAAAGGCTGAAATACAGGCTGCGGTAGGGATCCACAGTGTCGATGTCCATGAGGGCAGCTTCGGGCGAAATGCTGTCCAGCTGCATACGTTTGGCACTGTCTTTATAGTTGTCCGGCTGCGCCTCGGCGGCAAAGACCAGACCGTCATAGTCCTCCGGGAGATAGACGGCGTAGCTCTTGGTCAGGACCTGCGCCCAGTCGCCCACGTTGTACTGCCAGTCAGTGGAGTAGGCGAATTCAATGAGATAACTGTTCCCCTGCCAGCTGATGGTGTGGAGATAATAGTTGTCCCCGCGCTGGCTGTTGCCATAGGCCGTAGAGGTGGTGAGCCACATACCGGTGTAGAAGTCATAGAGCTCACTGCTGGTGACAGTCGTATACTGCTGGTCAAAGTAGGGGATGGAGTCCTCCGGGATGTAGCAGATGGCGTCAAAGTGCAACTCGCGGATGCCGTCGTGGGTGTAGTCGCCGTTCTTCGTGATCTCCCAATAGCAGTCGTCGGTGTTGTAGCCATCGCCGAGGCCCGAATAGCTGCAAACCCCGTCTTCCAGCAGGAATGGCCCCATCTCCACGGCGGCGTTGATCTCAAGGCCGTTTCTCGTGAAGTACGGCTGCTGAGACTGGATGCCCTCCACCGGGAAGAGAGATCCGCCGTTTGTAATGTCCATCAGGTCGCCGCTGACGGTGCGGTCCAGCTGCAAGGTGTCGCCGCTGCCGTCAAAGTGGAGCGTGATGCCATATTCGTCCACCCAAAGCGTACCGTATTCGATCACTTCATCCTGATCGTTTACAAATTCCCATGTGGCGTCGTCGCGGATGCGCAGCCAGAGGTTCTCCCCTTGATACTCCCAAAGGCCCACATACTCGCTGAGATCATCGCCGCTGAGGTCACCGCCGCTGATGGCAACGGTGGAAAGGTCCTCTCGGAAGACATAGCGCTCCACCGGGTCCCAGATCCAGATCAGCTCCGTAGCGTCGCCGTTTTCGTGGATGAAGCTGACCAGCACATCGCTTTCCCCGTCGTCGTCCATATCGTCAAAGGAGATGGCGTTGAATGCCTGCTCCGCGTCTGGGATGTTCATGGGAAAGGACACGCTGTCAAAGAGGACCTGTTCCGGCAGATCCCGGTAGAAGGCCGCGCTGCTCTCGCTCACCGTGACCAGCACATCCACGCTCTCGCCATCATGGGTGATGGTACCGCTGCCAACTACCATGCCGGTCGTGCGCCAGTCATCTCCCGCGACATTGTCAGAATTGCCGCAGGCGGCAAGGCTCAGGCAGAGCGCCATGGTCAGCACAGGGATAAAAATATGTTTCCATCGATTCTTCATGGTTCTCCTTCCTTTCCATCACTCCATCATGTAGTAAACGCCCTCATCGCCCCAGACCAGAGAGTCCTCGTCAACCTCAAAGACCCGGTAAGAAACGCCGTCATACATGGTGGAGTCCGCATAATAGGTGCTCACCTCGTCCATGGAGTAGGTGAAAACTCCACAGTCCATTTCCGCAGGCTCAGCGCCGGGGGCGCGCTGGTAATAGCTCCAGTTTCCGTTACCGTCGATGACGATATAGGTCTCAGCCGAGAGGTCGCCGTCATAGTACCAGATACCCTCGAATTCGGAGACATTCCGCTGGCAGAGGTCGGAATCCCAGCTCCAATAGGAGTCCGGGTCTCCGTCTAAACTGCCGTTCCAGTCGGGCACCTCGTCCCCCGAGGGATCGGGCTCGTCATCCTCGGTGAGACGACCGCCGTCTTCATACCAAAGGTACTCCATCCCTTCGCCGGGGTTGAAGTAGCCGTAAGCGGCGCTGTAGAGCTGGCCGTCCTCCATGGCGATGAGGCTGCCGGAATCGTCCAAGTTGCTGTAGGCATAGATGGCCTCCCACTCCGGCTCATAGCGGAGGTAGCCGTCGTCCACCACTTCACCGCTGAGGTAGAGGGTCCAGTTGCCCTCGGCGTCGAACTCCATGGAGTCGTAGTCATTATTTGCTTCGCCCAGCCAGATACCCTCGAAGCCGCTGAAGTCGTTGACGGTGTCCTCGTTGAGACCACCTCCCAAACCCTCGTTGGGATCATCCTGCGGGGCGATTTGTCCCTCCGCATTGCCGCAGGCTGTACACAGCAGGAAAAGCAGCAATACCAGTTCCGCCAGAAGATATGGCTTTTTTCTCTTCATGTGATATTCCTCCTCATTCTTCATCGCTCAAATACAGCTGCGAAAAAATATTTTGATAGGTCTCATCCATATCCGCCGCAGCATCGGGGGGTACGCAGAAGCCGTAAAGATAGGTACAAATGTCGGTGTCCATGACAAACACGGTCCATTCCCGGGTATCTTCGTTCTCACCGGCGGTATAGGTTACGATGTAAACCGGATAGCTTAAATTTTTGCTGTATTCCTCATTTTCTTCGGCGGACAACAGCTCATAGGTATCCGCACCACTTAAAGACAGAGCGCAGGCTGTCAGATAATCGTCCAGCTCCTGCACATCCGGAACAAAGCAGCTTTGCTCCGCCGCATTGACCACAAGGAGCTGCCCGTCCTCGGTGATATCCTCATAGCGGTAGGTGCCGTCGTCATGATTCTCAGAGAGCAGGTTCTGCATATTGGTAAAAGGCAGTGCGCCACCCATCAAAACCGGGATGCCATCCTGTGAGATCACATCGCCCCGGCCGTCGCCGTCCGCAGCGTAGAGCTCCGCGATCTTCTGGTCATAGGTCTCCCGGTCGTAAGCGGTGTCCATGAAGATGGCGATGCCGAGATCTGGCGGCGAGAAAATGAGGAAATCGCCGTTTTCAAAAAAGGTAGAGGAACTGGGATCGTAGTCCGGGTTGACGGGCTGGCCGTCCTCCCCGTAGAACTGAAGGTGGAAGCCTGCGCTTAGCTGTTCTTCCGTGTACTCGCCCAGGTCGATCCCGGCGCTTTCGCCTTCCTTCAGCGTGGTCTCCAGGCGGTTTTCGCCCCAACCCTCCTCCGAGGTAAGGCTGATGCGGATATCCGCGATGGGGTAGGTGCTGCGGTTCACCACGGTGATCTGCATGGGATACTGCTTCGCACCGCAGGCGGCAAGGCTCAGACAGAGCAGCGCCAGGGCGAATATCAAAATGGGTCTCCGTTGTCTCATTTCATTTTCCTCCTTCTTCCGCGGGACCTCAGATGTCCCAACTGTCCATCCAGTTTGCGCCCCAGTCAACAGCGGGATCATATGGTTCTTCGGGGATCCAGCCCGCAGGATAGACGAGGCCGTCTTCATCGTGGTAGGCAAGGCCGTCGTCGCCGATGGTGTAATCGTTGCCCAACAGGTAGCGGTTCACGCCGTCGTAGTACCAGACATAGAAGGTGGAGTATTCGTCTTCATAAAATTCCGCGTTTTCCATGTCCGTGTAGGTGTAGAAGTCGGCATCGCGGTAGAAGACGCCGTCAAAATGCTGATCGTCCCCGTAGCGGCCGAAGCGATCGGCGGAGAGGGTGAAGCTGTTGCCGTCGTCACCGGGGCAGAGGTAGGCGCGCGTCCCGTTGTCGTAAAGATAGAGGCCCATGCCCTCGCCCTCGCCGTTCCGGTTTGGCAGCAGCACGCCATCGTCGCGCAGGAGGAAGTTGTAGAGAAGACCGTTGAAGAAGATCATCGGCCGGCCGCTCGCCTCGGACAGCTCGAATTCTCCGCGCCCGCCGAGTCCCCAGCGAGTGCGGTAGGCGTAAAAGCCCTCCGTACTGTCAAAGTATAACTTCGCGGTGCCGTCGATGCTCCACATCCCGTCGAGAAATTCCATATCCATGACGGTCTCATAGCCGCTTTGCGTATCGTCAGATTCGGTTTCGCCGCAGGCGGTCAAGCCCAGGCACAATGCCAGCGCCAAGAATAGGACAAGTTGCTTTTTCATCTCTCTCCTTCCCGCAGCCGCTATGCCATTTTTTGATAAAACTCGAACTCACTGCCCCAGCGCAGCGTGTCGTGGTCAAGGAGGGTAAATTCATAACCCACATCGTCGAACTGGGAGGAAACAGCGAGATACATCTCCTCGGAGCCTTCGGGGGCCAACTCGATGGTGCCGCTGTCCACCGTGGTGGGGTCGCCGTCGCCGCCGGGACGCTCCAGCAACTCCCAGCCGCCGTTTTCGTCAAACACAAGGATGCTGGGCGCATCCGCCTCGGCGTCCAGGTACCAGGTGCCCGCCATCATCTCAAAATCGATGTCGCCGGTATTCTCGCCCGGCGCGTCGCCGGTCATCTGCGTAAAGGTGCCAAACTCGGCCACATGCAGGGCGCCGACCTCGTCGAACCAGCTGCGGTAGGCCACGCCGTCGTGCTCATTGTAGAAATAATCATAGTCATACTCCGGTACGAACTGAATAAAGCCGCTGGCAGTCAGCTCTTCGTCGATGTCGTACAGCGCAAAGCGCACCTCGTCGCCCTCATCATTGTTGGAGACGATCAGCGTGCCGCCGTCCTCGCCCGTCCATGCGCCGCCGTAGATATACAGGTTCGCCATCTGTTCGCTGTCCTTGACCAGCCCCTCAAAGGAATCCGGAACGCCGTATAAATTGTAGTCGCTGCCGTCATCGCCGTAGTCTTCGTTGCTCTCGCCGCAGGCGGCAAGGCTCAGGCACAGCACCAGAGCCAATGCAAGAGACAAATATTTATTTACGTGTTTCATCATGTTCTTCTCCTTTTTCAGATCAACTGTGTCAATGTTCCTGTTCCGCCATAGACAATATCTCATCATGGCTCAGCTCCACATCGCCGAAGCGGACAAAGATGCCGTTGGTCACAGCGCTGTTCCATACCCGCGCATCTGCCAGCGGGCGAAACCGGATCTTGTCCAGATACGGCTTCATGTCCAGCAAAAGCCGGCTTCCGGACACAAAATCCACCTGCAAAACATGGTTGGGCAGCGGCGTGACGGCTGTGAGATACCTTCGGTTCAAGTGCGTGCCCTCCTTTCCGCCAAAATAAAAATCCACCGTACATATATTGTACGGTGGATCGTATGGGATAACCATTAACCAAAGGTTAGGTCTTTTGCCCGAATAGCTCGGCAAGCCGCTTCCGCTTGGTTCGGGTGTCACCCTCCATATGAAGCTTGGAATAGATCTGATTCACATACTGCTTGACGCTCCCCTCGGAGAGATAGAGCTTTTCCGCGATCTCGCGGTTGGAAAGCCGCTGCGCCATCAGCTCCACGATCTCGAATTCCCGCGGTGTCAGTGCGTCAAAGACCGCCGGACGGGCGCTTGCCGCGTTTCGCGCCCCTGCCCCTTCGCCAAGCTCGGTGATCTTCGCGATCAGGTCAGTTTTGATCTCCCGCGCCAGCAGGGGCTTCAAATGCGCATAGTTTTCCACGAACGGCATCACAATACCGTCCGGCGCGGCATCAGAGAGGGCCTTCCCCAGCCATGCGCGGGCTTCCTCGCTCTTTCCCAGGCGTTCATAGGCTGCCGCTGTCTGGATGCGGATGTGCAGGGCCACCAGCGCATAGTGCATGGCTTCGCAGACCGGTAGCAGCTCTGCGCTGTACCCCACCACCCGGGCATAAGCGCCTTGGGCAAGATACACCTGATTTTCGATCATTTCCATCATAGGCTTACCCGGCGCAAGCATATTGATATCAGAGAGCCGGTGCTGCGAAAAAATTTCAGGTATTTTATCCGTTTCGCCGCATAGTGCATGGTAATAGGCACTGGTGGCACACCAAAGGTTGATCCATGAGGCGTCGTGATAGCGCAGCAGCGCCGCGTATCGCTCCTCAAAGGTATAATGCTGCTCCACATCTGTATACCGCGAGAGCCGCCACGACAGAAAGTCGCAGCAGAGTGCCATGTTGATCTGCCCGTTGTCCTTGACCTGCGCATAGGCACGTTCCAATTCGATATGCGCATCGGTGAAACGGCCCTGACAGAACAGGGCCTCCGCGCGCATGATGGTTTCCGCACCCTGTCCGTGGTGGTTGGTGACCTTATAGTAATGGGGCATACACTCGTCCATCTCGGCAAGCTCGCTTTCGAGTTCTCCCGGTGCGCGGTAGAACATCATCAGAACGGACGGCGAGCCGAAGGTCCAGCCGCCGCTATTCTGGATGCTGATGGCGGGGCGGGACATCTGCGCGCTGGCGCTGCGGTGCAGGCGGCTCATGTCGCTGATGTCATTGTAGCAGAGAAAACTCAGAATGAGGTCGCATTCGCCCAGCAGGTTGCCGCGTTCTTCTTCGGAAAGCTCCGGGTGCTCCTCAATAGCTGACAGCAGCAGTGCCTTCAGCTCCAGCATCTTCGGAATTTGACGCCATGTGAACATCCGGCGCATCAGCACCAGAATGGCAAGGGGACAGGCCTTTAGCGTTTCGGCGGGGCATTTGTCCAGCGCTGTCAGCACATCCTCGGGCTTCAGCGACGCCAGCAGGATGCCCGCATCGCTGCGAATGACCCGCAGCAGCGCATCGTAGTTTTCGCTTTTCCGGTAAGCAGCGATGGCATGAAGATATTGCTTATGTTCTTCATACCAGAAACCGAACCGCTCCCAATAGCGTTTCTGCGTTTCTGCTTTCATCGTCAGAAAGCTGCGCTCTGCGCACTCCTTCATCATGTGGTGGAAGCGATAGGTCGCGCCGTCAGGCAGGCGCGTGACAAAGGCGTTTTGCGCAGTCAGCATGGAGAGAATTTGCCCAGCGTCCGCGTCGCCTGTGATACACTGCGCCATTTCGATGGTAAATTCATCGGCAAGTCCCATGACCGCCAAAAACTCCCGCTGTTTTTCCGGCAGCGGATCGATCATGGCGGCGGTAAAGGTGGTATAGATGTCGGAATTGCGGCTCGGTAGCACGCCGCGCTCAGAGAGCGTTCGCAGATTCAGGTACACGGCGGAGAACCAGCCCTCGCTGGAATAGAGGAGGCTTTCGACCTGTGCATCGGAAAGATCCGTGCCGCAGCGGTGGGCATAGACGGCAAGCTCCGTATGGTTCAGGCGCAGCTGCTCCGTGCCAATTTGATAGGCCTTTGCCCCCAGCCGCACCGTCTCCGCAGCGGGCACAAAACGGTCCCGGCTGGCGACGATCAAATGCACATTGACGGGCAGCCGGTTTGCCAGCATACAAAGGAAGGTCGAGGCACGTCTGTCCGTCAGCAGATGAAAATCGTCAATGAAAATGTAGCAGGATGTTTCTCCCGCCAACTCATGGCAGAGGTCATCCACCATCAGTCCGCTGCCCGCTGCGTCCGTGGGGCAAGGATATTCCCGCAGGAAGGGGAAGCCCGCGCGGGCAAACGCCTCCTGTACGCTTTTCCAGAAGATCGCAAGGTTATCGGAATACACGCTGATGCGGATGATTTTCAGGGTTTCCGCCTTGGCGCGCTCCTCCAGATACCAGTTCACCGCCGTGGTCTTTCCGTAGCCCATGGGGGCGACCACGGTGGTCATGGCGCAGCGGGAGATGGGCCGCAGGCTCTCCTGCAGCCGCTCGGATATGTAAATGGTATTCAAATTCCATTTTGATTTTGGCATAATGCGTACCTCCGACGATTTATTTTCCCAAAGTCTCCGACTCAAACGGCACGACTACGAATCTCAGCATCCGTACCTCCGGCAAACTCTGGACATATCGTATTGCTGTCTTAGCAAAGACATTGGATTTTATCGTGTCCCAATCTGCCAGCTTCACGATCTCCGCTGTGCCGTTTTCAAAATCAAACCGAATCTCACCCCATTCGCCGTCGTTGTCCGCCCGATACAGGTAGACAGCGGCGGCTATTTTTTTGTTCTTTTTGCGGCACTCGGTCTGCTTCAGCGTTACGGTATGAACAAGGCCGCGTTCCAGCAGCTTCAGGCGCAGCTTGTCCAATGTGCGCCGGTAAAACCTCTCCGCGCCGCTGGCTGTTGTTCCCTCAAAATCCACCGCCAAGTCCTCAAAGGTGGACTGCGTAGACAAAGTGCTGACGCGACCGCAGGTCATGCAGATGGCGTTCCGCTTTTCCAGATACCATTGCTCTTTATAGGATAGCTGGTCAAATGCCGCCGCGACCGTCTTTGCCTGAATCCCGTTCCAGAGGATGTCGGCATAGTTCCAGCTATCGTCGCGCGTCACATCCTCGCCAGTTTCCTCGCCGTCCTCGTCCTGCTCCATTCGATAGAGGGAAACGATACTGCGGTTGCGCCGGGCAATGGTCAGCAGCTCGTCCGCAGAAACGCTTTCGCCCTTATATCCGCTTTGGGCGGCGAACTCAGAAATGACCTCTGCGCGGCTTTTACCCGAATTGTTATATATCGCGCCAATCTGCCGCACACGCCGGTACTCCGCAAGGCTGGCAAAGGAACCGGCTTCGCCCATCATACGGCAGAACAGCAGTCCGTCCCGGATATAGTGTTTCGCGTATTTCAGAAACTCCGTCTCCTGCTCTGGGTCAAACCTCGGCAGACAGTACAGCAGCATTTGCAGGACTTCCAGCTTGTAGTCCAGAAACCGCGCCGGGTCGTAGCGGTCATATCCGTTGCGGGTGAGAAAGCGGTAAATTACACCGTTCAGCCGCTTTTCAAAGTGGTGCAGGAAGAAGGAAAAGTATGCAAGGTCTTTGCGATGGGCTGTTTCGCGTATGTAGTCGTTCAGTTCCATTTTGGGCGGTTCCGGGTCAAGCTGAAAGACGTTCTGGACTTCGCGCATGGTCAGATCATCGGCATTATAGAACGGTACTTTTGCCACATAGCCGGTCAAATCCCATGTCCAGTCCACAAACTGCGCTGGTATCATCTCATTACGATTATCCTTCATCTCCGCACCTCCTTCCGCTGTGGGTTTTGATTACTGCTTCCTATTCGCTTTCGCTTCTGCCAACAAAGCCGTCTGCTCCATTTCGGTGGCATAGCTACCCTGCGCATAGTCATTGTCTTGCAGCGCTTTTTCCAGCTTGCTTTTTGCAAGTACTTTCATCACAGCGGCGGTCTGCTCGTCCAGCGTGCCGCGCCCAAGATACTGCGTGATCGTGTTGAACCGCTTTGTATAGATTTTCTTGATAGGATGGTCAGGGGCAAGCTCCCGCTGCTCCCGCCCGCGAAGATTTCCGACCTGACGGCAGGTGCGACCGCGTTTGTCATTTGGCGCGTAGCCGCTGCAATATTTCGTGTGCCGCGCGTCGGTGGTCAGGAACCATTTCCCGCAGACGGCGCATTTTCTCGGCGCGTGCCCGACGCATAACCCCTCAAAAAGATCGGCGCGAAACATCCCAACAAAGGATACAAAGTGCATCCGCTTGACGAGCTGCGCCTCCGCATTGCCGGGATGGATCGCGGGAACATACTGCACCGTCGCATTGGTCAGCGCCATCCACGACGGATTGCTTTCTTCCAAGGTGGCGTTCTCCCTGAAAAACTGCCCAAACGCGGCGGCATATCCAATGGGCGTCCGTATTTCGGCGTTTTCTTGCAAGAACTCTGCAAATGCAGTCAACGTCATTTTATACTGTCGCAGGGAATAGCTCAGATGCCCCAGCACCGGAATGACGCGGATCAGGAGTGCCGCCAAAGGCTGTGTGCCCATGACACCGCTGAGCGCCTGCTGCTCCATCGAAAGCTGCAAATAATTGTTCAGTTCGGCAAACGCTTCTTCGGAAAACGCCGGCGTGAGGTAATCTTCAAACTGTTTTCTGTCCAAATGGGAAAACGGCTGGACATCGTGTAGCTCGTGAATGATAGCCCGTCCCGCCTCCTGTGCTTTCGGGAGAAGCTGCATATCTACATTCTTTAAGCCAATGCCGGTCAGCAGTTGATTCAGGATCATGCACGGCGCGTCCAATCGCGTGATCGTTTCGTCGGGAATGTTCAATACCGCGCAGCCGATCGTTCCGGTCGGCATGACGCTGCCCGCGTAGGTCACGGTATCCTGCCAGAAATCCAAAGATAAAACCTTGTGGCTGATAAGCTCCTGTGCCATACTGCGTCCTCCTGTCACGTTTTTCTATTTTCATTATACCACGAGAATATGAACGTGGAAAGACCTGTCATGTTTTTTGAAATGAACTTGTCATGCCATCCGCCTGTTATTTACGAATCCGAACATAAAACAGACAGAGAGGGAAGAAAACTTTCTCTTGAATCTATTTTACGGAGGATACAGCATGAACCTTTTTCAAAACGTCAAGTATGGCGTGAGCTGTCGGGAAGCTGCGGAACGGTACGGGGTATCTGTCAGCCGGCAGGGCAAAGCCCTCTGTCCGTTTCACAACGACCGGCACCCCAGCCTGTATGTGGCAGACAATCATTATTTTTGTTTTGCCTGCGGCGCACATGGGGACGTGATTGACTTTGCCGCAGACTTTTTTGATTTGCCGCTTTACGAAGCCGCCCAGCGGCTTGCGGCAGACTTCGGCATTGACACGGACCGACCGCCAACAAAGAAAATTCTTGAAAAGCGCAGACAGCAAACAGAAGCACAGCAGCTCACGGAAAACGAGCGGCTGTGCTTTTCTGTTCTGTCCGATTACGCCCGCGTACTGCGGGAGTGGAAGTTGCGGTATGCGCCGCAGTCGTCTGACGAGACCGTTCACGCACGGTTTACCGCCGCGCCGATCAGGAACGGGACATCCGGGAAGATCAGAAGCACGTGGAGCAGGCAAGAAAACGCCTTGCCAATCTTGATGTGGTCATGTCCCGGCTCTATGAGGACTATGCTCTTGGTGAGATCAGCAAGGAGAAGTATAAGAAAATGACGGCTGACTATGAAGCGGAGCAGGAACGGTTAAAGCTCGAAATTGAAACGACGGAAGAATGGGTCGAGCAGCGTCAAACAATGGGCGACGATCTGGACGCTTTCATTGCGCTGACAAAAAAGTATGTGGATGTCACGGAGCTGACGCAGACGATCGTCAACGAGTACATCAAGAAGATCATCATTCACGCACCTGATAAGTCTGGCGGCAAGCGCAGACAGAAGGTGGAGATCATCTTCAATTTCGTAGACGAGGTGGAAATTCCCGTACTGGCAGAACCCATGATCGCAGAATCTACCCTTGGACGCAGAAAAACGGCGTGACCTTCACGGTCACACCGTTCTCTGCCCCACCGCAAGACTTATAGTTCCTTACGACTGTTAAGCCTTTGATTTCAAGGCTTTTTATGGAGTGTAAGACCAATTGAGATATTTGCGGAAATCCATGACTTTCAAGGCTTTGCGGGTCTTCACCCATTATTTTTTTGCCGTTTTGCTGCGATGGCTGCGGATTTTCCACCCGAGGGTCAATTTTAGTGTTCGACCAAAAAAGATGTCCGCTTTATCCATGCCGAAAAATTGACTGAGGGAAGCGCCTGCTTCATCGGACACATCATCCAAGGAGTTCGTCCAGCAGGTAGTTGTATTCCGGCAGCTGATCCGTGTACTCTTTCATCCATTCCCGCATAGCTCGCTTTTCCAGATTGGTGGCTTCCGTGTAATCCTCGCTGTGCCCTTCCTGCTCCATAAAATCGTATGCAAGATTCTGATAGATCTCTTTCACCAATGTTTCGGGATCTTCCAGTCGTGTTACATCGGAGTCATCAATGGAATCCGCCGCAGGCAGGCCAAGCAGAACATACCCGAACTTTTTCGAATAGACCACATCGAGCAATTCAGAGCCTTCAATGTAGTTCTGGAATACCCCAAGGACCCTCTCAAGCTCACTTTTCTTTTCCTCTAATGAACTCATGGCAACATCTCCTTCCGCCGGAATGAGCAACTTTCCCGGTCTGGTGTATGTGGTTCTTTTATTATACCGCATTTTCTTTGGCCGTGGAAGAGAGGTGGGACGGGAACTTTTCCCAATCACATGGTCTGTTCCATCGTTGCCACCCGGAAATAACCATGAGAATATGCGGGGGCCAGATCAATTTCGCCATCTGGGCAATAGACCCGGACTCCTGCTGCGGTCAACTTTTCTCCAATCGCCGCCAAACCTTCGGCGTCACGAGCCAGACGGTCGCCGTTCATCACCAGCACCCGGTCATAGACTCCATGTCGTGCATCACGGATCAGCGTTCGAATGCTCTGTCGGTTTGCGTCCAAGCCGCTCTCATATTGGAGCATCTCTGCGGAAATCGAAAAACCAAGCTGGCCGGCGAGGCTTCGGAGTGCGGTGAGCTGCTGGTTTATGGCGAGACAGTTGCTTTCCGTAGACGCTCCATCTACCCGGCAGTATAGGCAGCACTTAGACATCTGATTTGACCTCCTTGAACGAATTTGGGGAGACGCTACCACTCAGCCCTGACATTCATCCCGGATGAAATCATACAGGGCTTCCGGTTCTTTCAGGCACCACTTAGTTTTTTCATCATCGGTCCAGACTTCATATGCCATCATTGCATTGGGCGAAGATACCCGTGTCATCATGGAAGCCACAGGGCGTTACCATGAGCCGGTAGCTGCGGCACTGCACGAGTACGGGATCTATGTCTGTGTCTTGAATCC
>NZ_JBHEVB010000015.1:0-68273 GCF_041925195.1 Flintibacter porci | reverse complement strand
GAGGGCAGGCGTTTCAGGGCGTTACCCCGTCATTCCACCTGTCGAATTACCAGTTATCCAAACAACTGTATTTTGTTGTTTGTCCGCTGACTTCTTACCGCCAGCGAACGAGTCGCACTCGTCCAGAATGGATCGCCCTCTTTGCCCTCGCCCTTGGTGTTGGAAATCAAGGCGTTTACAAACTTCAAGATGTCCGCCTCATTCTTGATGTAGGCCAATGGGTTATAGTGCATGGATTTTGAAAAATCTATGCTGTTGAATACCTTGATTTTATACCCCCGCTGCTGGAGAAAGTGACCGACTTGCCCGAGGACACCTCCTTTGGGATCGACCACTACATAGGATGAATGAGCTTGGAGCAGCTGGGGGGTGAGCCAGAACCGGGTCTTGCCGGAGCCGGACGAGCCGATGACACAGGCGTTGAGGTTGCGGGCGTTGGCCGGATTTTTCGGGCGGGTGTTCATGGTGAGCAGCTCCGTCCCGGTGAGAATGACATTGTTTTCAAACTTGGGATCGACAAAGGGCTTGATGTCCTTTTCCGTGCCCCATCGAGCCGACCCGTATTCTTCATCTCGCCGGAATTTCTTTGCGTTCTTGCTCTTGAAGTAGATCAGCAGGCGAAAGGCCACCGCCCCCACAAGGCCCACCAGCCAGTCAAAGGGATCAAGCCCCGGCGCAAAGTCGGCAAAGGCCGGGCCGATGCTCCGGCCCAGCCCCAGCAGTTTTTCCCCAAACCCGGCCCCTGCTGCCAGACGGTAGGCCGTCCCCAGCTTCAGACAGGCCCAGCCGATGAACAGATAGGGAATGTTGGGGAGAATGTACTTTCGGATCTTATCTGTCGGCATGAACCACCTCCTGTACTCGCTCTTTGGCACGGGGCCGCTCTTGGGCAAGCTGCTCCGACGCCCGTTTGAGCTGATCCCGGATGGGGATGCGCCGGGACTTGGACTTGTTCAGCACCTTGCGGGAGTATTCAGAAAAACAGGCGGTCATGGCGTCGGCCTGCCCAGCCTTGAAGAACAGCAGATATTTGTCCGGCCCGGTTTTGTAAAAGGCGTAGTCCACATTCCATTTCCGGGCCACCCGGTCAAACAGCTTGGTATCGCCGGACAGCTCGATGCTGGACGCCGATGCGCCGTGAGCCATGAGCTTTTTCACGCTCTGCTTGCCGTGGGGCGTCTGCTTGGCCCGGTGGTGCTTGGCGATCTTCCGGCCCACACCTCGCACTACATAGGCAAGGCCCCGGGCGGTCAGCTTGGACGCTTTCACAGAAACGGCTATCGTGCGCCGGGAAATATCTTCATCTACCAGTCAAACCACCCCTTTCTTTGGGACAAATTGTCCCGAAGTCTTGTTATCGCTCCGGCACCTCCTTTTTGGGGGAAAGGTGATCTTTCTCCGGCGCAGCCCGATCCGCTACTTCCTTATAGGCGGCCATCTGTTCCCGGATGTTGAGCTTGGGCATGGAAAATACCCGATACTCGTCTGGAATATCATCCCGCCCGGTATAGTGTTCGATAAACTGGCTCCCGTTGTTGAACATATAACCGCCGTTGGCATAATGCCCATCATCGTTGATCCGAATATCCCGCCCGTATGCCTCGTAGTCGAAGTAGTTGAGCAGATGCTCCGGCACATCGATGGCCTCCATGTCCTCCACATAGATGCGTCCCAGCGTTTCATCGTCCTCCACACCCGCATAAAACTCGAAGCAGTCAAGGTTTTGGGTCAGGTTGATCAATTCCTTGACGCTGCCGGAGTATTCGCCGCTGTCAATGACCGCTTCAAACTTTTCACGGTCACTTTGATCCATCTCGGAGATAAGGCTGGCCAAATAATTGAGCTCGTCGATGCTCTCATATTCGCCAAGGCAGTCATAGAGCCCGGATATGTTCACCTCGTAGTCGGTGATAAAGATTTCCTCATACCGCACCCCATCAATGCCGATGCGCTTTAAGAGGGCCTGCACCTCCTCGGTGGTAGTGGGGAATTTCAGAAATTCGCCTACCAGTCTGCCCTCGTTGTATTTCCCCAAGTTGGTGACATACGCTTCAAACGGGGTATCCATATCAGCGCCGCCCCTGTCCTTTGACGGTGAGGATGCCCTCCAGCGTTGTGGCGGTGATCCCCAGCCGCTGGGCAACGGCGATGTCGTTTTTCATGGCCTCGGTGACGGTATGGCCGCACACCACCAGCACATGGGAGCGCCGCAGCAGGTCACGGCTCATGTCGATGCCGTTCTTGTGCTCCTCGGGAACGGCGTCGTTGAGGAACAAGGGCAGATACAGCGTAGGGCAGATGGGCGAAAACCCAGCCTCGTACACCGCTCGGCAGTACCGGGCCGCCTGTTCCGTGCTTTTGTAGTCCTCGCCGCACCATGCGGCGGTGATATACGCAAGGGGTCTTTTCATAGAAAACCTCCGTTTCATGGTGTTCAACCCTATCCCCCCGCCCTTTCCCATTCATGGGAAAGGGGGCGGCTCTGGAGGATATGCCCCCGTCACGCCCCCGGGAATGGCACAGCCGGGGCCGCCCGTAAAGGGCAAGCCGCCGCAGGGCGGCGGTGCGATGCACCCTTGACGGACAGCGCCCGGCCATGCCGTATAAAAGGCGGCGACGGGGGATCAAGCACCAGAGCCCCTTATAGGGGAGCGCAGCACCTCGGGACAAGCTGTCCCAAAGTTACAGGGCCTTATCAGCTTTCTTCTCCGGCTTGCCCAGCTCCGGGGGCTGCTTCTCCTTCCACTCGTCCAGCAGGGCCAGAATGGTGTCCTTCATCTCCCGGGGCGTCTTGTCCTTGCCAAAATACTTTTCCAGCTCGGCGCTGTTGATGATCACCTTGTCAACCTCCTTTTTCGGTTCGCTCAAAATGCCGTCGATCACATCGCCGTTCAGTTTGCCCTCTTTGTCCAGCTCCCGCATCTTCTGAGCTTGGGAGAGGGACGGAGAGGACACCTGCCCCTCAATGGCAACGGCGATATATTTCTGATACTTGGGGCGGATGAAAGAAATCTCCACAGCGGGAGTAAAGGCCAGTTTACTGGCATCCACCATATCCCGCAGTTCGGGGACAAGCTCGGTCAGGCGGATATACCGCTGCACCTGCTTGTAATTCATGCCGTTGCGATCCCCGACAATCTGCGTGGAGCGTTTTCCGGCGTCCTTATCAGCCTCGCCGGGCCGGGCTCCTTGATGCTTGATGGCCTCTACCTGCTGTTTCAGCGCAGCCCCTCTTTCTGTGGGCACGATCTTCTCCCGGTGCCGCAGGTTGTCATCCGTCATGGCGAGGATGGCCTCGTCATCGGTCATGTTGCGGACGATACAGGGCATATTGATAAACCCGGCCATTTCACTGGCCCGCTGGCGGCGGTGTCCGGCGATGATCTCATATCCGCCACCCTCACGGGGCCGCACCAGCGCAGGCTGATTGACCCCAGCAGCCTTGACCGACTCCACCAGCCCCTGCATTTCCGCATCGTCCCGGACGCTAAAGGGATGATTTTTGAACGGGTGCAGCTCGGAAAGATTGAGATACACGATCTCCTCTTTCACGCCACGGGTGGCATCCCGAGGAGTGGGCGGCTGCTCGGTTGCAGCCGGGGCCTTCGCCGTGGCGGGAGCGCCTTTTCCGGCAGGCGGTTTGCTTTGGGACATTTTGTCCCGAGGTTGCGGCTTGGCCTTGTCGGGGGCCGCCTTGTCAGCCTTGGCCGGGCGGCCCCTGCGGGGCTTGGCCGCATCCTTCGCTTTATCCGCCTGCTTGCCCTTATCCGTGGCCGCAGCCTTTTCCGGGGGCTTGCCCTTCGTCACCCCATCCCGGGCAGCGGTAAAATCCACCACCTTTCCGGCGGGGGCGGGATCTCCCATGCCGGGGATCGTGGTCTGCTTCTCGTCCTTGCCCGGCTGCGGTGTACCCTCCATAGACGGAACAGGAGCGTCCTTATCTTTGGGAGCCTCCTTATCCGCCGGAGCCGGCTGCTCCGCCGCAGGGTCGGGAGTTGTCTTTCCCTCAACGGGCTTTTCCGCCGCAGGGGGCGTTACCACCTTGGACGCATCCTCTGTCACGGGAGCCTCCGCCTTGGCCGGGGCGGGCTGATCCTGCACCGGGGGATCGGCTTTGACAGGCTCTACCTTTCCCGGCTTGGGGGGCTCGTCTACCTTCCCGGCGTCGGGAATAGTCTTTTTATCGTCAGCCACCTAAAAACCTCCTTCGTTGTGAAATAGAAAAAGCCAGCCCGATGGCTGGCCTGTGGGGAACACCCCTCCTTTCTCGTTGGGATATATGAAAACGCCGCCCATAGTCCCGTTGGGCGGCGTTCTTACCATAAAATTATGGGCTTGCTATGCACTTTCAAATAGCTTATAATCAGAAGCAACAAGAAACTGTGGCTTGTTTTGGTGGTATTGCGTATTGAAGCGCATCTCACAGACCCGGTTACGGGGGTATGTAACCGATGGGGTCAGGAGAGCGCTTGAATGGCATTCAAGAGGTCAGCGGTTCGATCCCGCTTATCTCCACCAAACATCCTGAAATCAAACGATTTCAGGACGTTTTCTTTTTTAAAAATTGAAAGTGATCTGAGAATAAACAGCCGCCCTTCTCCTGCATAGAGAAGGGCGGCTGAAGTTTTAAGAGAAAGAGTCAGGAACTACTTTTGCAGTGGCTCCCACATATTCCTCCAGACAAATCCCTGCCTGGGTAATCACTTTTGCGGCTTCCACACCCACATAGCGGTAGTGCCAGGGTTCGTAGATAATGCCGGTTAAATCGCTTTTCTCTTCCGGATAGCGGAGAATAAAACCATACTCCCAGCAGTGCTCCATCAGCCATCGCTGGACCGGTGTGTCCTCCTGGGAACTCTCCAGGATCTGATAGTTTTGATCCACAATGTCCACCGCCAGCCCAAGCTGGTGCTCGCTGGTGCCGGGCAGGGCCACTATGGTGGCGGCCATGGACTCGGCCTCTTCTCTGGAGTAGCCCTGGGAGAGAAAATCGTTGACCTGGGCGTCATACAGTCCCTGCTGGGTCTCCTGGGTACGGTAGGAGGAACAGATGAGAGGGGATAAATCGGCAGCCCGGCAGTCATCCATCATCGCCTGCAGGGCCTCCGCGCACCGCTGATCTACCGTCTGGCCGGATTCTACCTGCTTCAGAGAGATGGAATAATCCTCCGGAAGAGGGTTCCAGGGATTGACCAGCGTCAGATTCCAAACATGGGTATCATCGGGAGCCTTCCAGTGAGAGGTGGTTCGAGAGATGGAGACGGACAGGGAGGATTTTGGCAGCCAACCGCTCAGAGGAAGGATACGGGGATGGGCGCAGCTGCCCAGCAGAAGAGATGCCGCACAGCCAAAGCCGAGCAGCAGCACCAGCGAGCGCAGCGCCAGACTGCGGGGGTGGCGGTGCTTGGAATCGATAGAAGAGGCAAAATTGTTGTCCATAGAGTTGCCTTCCTGTTCTTTGGTAAGGAAAAATAGATGCAGAGAATCTCCTTTGGGAACGACTTTATTTTAACACAAATGGATAAGCCTGTACCATACGAAAAGTGTGAACTTTTTTTGACAAGGGATGCAGTGACCAAAGGGAAGAGAACGGCATAGACTGAGGGTGAGAACATGGTTGGGGCGGCGCGCCCCATACGGAACAGGCCGTAAAGGAGCCGGGCCGCTGCGGCGGCAGCAGATGGTGAGGCATCTGTGGGACAAAAAATATGTTCCATGGGTGTCTTTTTGTACCCCTGGAACAGGCAAAACAGATGAATGCCACAGCAATATGTTCCAAATGGGAGGTAACAGTATGGATCAAAAAAGTGGAGAAGCCAGAGCGATACGGGTTTCGGTCGTCACGATCCTGGGCAATGTGGTGCTGACAATTCTGAAATTGGCTGCGGGATTGGTGGCCCATTCCGGGGCAATGGTGTCTGACGCCGTCCATTCCGCATCCGATGTGCTGAGCACCTTTGTGGTGATTGCCGGCGTCAAGCTGGCGGGAAAGGAGGCAGACCGGGAGCACCCCTTTGGCCATGAGCGGTTTGAATGTATGGCTGCCATCCTGCTTGCCTCTATGCTGGCCGTGACAGGGCTTGGGATCGGCTGGACCGGAGTGGGAAACATCCTGGGAGGCGCGGACGCTCTGCCCATTCCCGGGCGGGTGGCGTTGGCGGCAGCGGTCCTCTCCATCGTGTCCAAAGAGGCTATGTACTGGTACACCAGAGCGGCGGCCAAGAAGCTGAACTCCCCATCTCTCATGGCGGATGCGTGGCACCACCGCTCCGACGCGCTGTCCTCTGTGGGCAGTTTTGTGGGAATCTGCGGGGCGAGGCTGGGCATCCCGGAGCTGGATCCGGCAGCCAGTGTGGTGATCTGTCTGTTTATTTTGAAGGCGGCCTGGGACATCTTTCGCGATGCCGCGGCAAAAATGCTGGATACCGCCTGTCCGGAGGAGATGGAGGAGGAGATGCGGCAGACTGCGCTGGCTCAGCCGGGGGTATTGGGGGTGGACCGGCTGCAGACCCGGCTGTTTGGAAACCGAATCTATGTGGAAGTAGAGATTGCTGCAGATGGGGAAGTTCCGCTGGCTGAGGCCCATGAGACGTCGGCGCAGGTACATCATGCCATGGAACGCCGGTTCCCTATGGTAAAGCACTGTATGGTCCATGTAAATCCACGCATCGTTGCCTCCAAGCGGCTGCCGTAGGAAAGCGTGCAAAAAAAGAGGCTGAGAGCGGAGCAGGTATATCTTGCTCCGCTGATTTTATATTCTCTAAGCTTGAACTAAGGTTGACAGAGTATACTGGCCACCTATGGAAAGGAGGCCGCGAAATGGAGTTTCGTCACGAGTGGAAGCACGAGATCAGCTATTCCGACCTGTTGGCCCTCCGTGCCCGCCTGGGAGCGGTGCTGGAACGGGACCAGCATGCGGTAAACGGGAGCTACCAGATCCGAAGCTTGTATTTTGACAATCTGGCGGACAAAGCTTTGAGGGAAAAGCTGAATGGAGTAAACAGCCGGGAAAAATTTCGGGTTCGGTACTACAACGGAGATCTGTCCCAAGTTTTTTTGGAAAAAAAGAGCAAGTACAGCGGTCTGTGCAGCAAAGAGCAGGCCAGGCTGAGCTGGGAAGAGGTCCAAGCCGTAGCTGGCGGAGACGTTACCAAGCTGGCAGACAGCAAAGAGCCCTTGGTCCGGGAATTGTGCTTCAAAATGACCACCCAGGGTCTGCGGCCCCGGACGATTGTGGACTATACCCGGGAGCCCTTTGTCTACGACCCGGGAAATGTGCGGGTGACCTTGGATTACAACATCCGTACGGCTATGGGAAACACCGATTTTTTAAATCCGGACTGTGTGACCATTCCGGCGGGGGATGCTCCCGCCATCCTGGAAGTAAAGTGGGACGGCTTTTTGCCCGCTCTGATCCGGGACCTGGTCCAGGTACCCAGAACTCACACCTCGGCCTTTTCCAAATACGCCGCCTGCCGGATTTACGGGTGAGCGCGGACAATCAAGAAGGAGCAGAACACAATGACTTTTCAAGACATCTTCAAATCCAGCTTTCTGGAGAACATGACCAGCGTTACCCTGTTGGATATGGCCCTGGCACTGGTGCTGGCCTTTGCCCTGGGTATGTTTATTTTCCTTATCTACAAAAAGACCTTTGCCGGGGTGATGTACTCCTCCAGCTTCGGCGTGACTCTGGTGGCCCTGACTATGATTACCACACTGGTCATCCTGGCGGTCACCTCCAACGTGGTGCTGTCCCTGGGCATGGTGGGCGCCCTGTCCATCGTCCGTTTCCGCACCGCCATCAAAGAGCCCCTGGACATCGCCTTCCTGTTCTGGTCCATTGCCGCAGGCATCGTGCTGGCGGCGGGACTCATCCCTCTGGCCGTGTTCGGCAGTGTATTTATTGGCGTGTTCCTGCTGATTTTTGCCAACAAAAAGTCCCATGTGAATCCCTATATTGTGGTGCTCCGCTGTGACGGCCGTGAGAGCGAAGCGGCAGCTACCGGCTTTTTGAAGGAGAAGGTCCAGCGCCTGACTGTTAAAAGCAAGACCGTACAGAAGGGTGCCGTGGAGCTGAATCTGGAGGTGCGGATGAAAGACGAGAATACTGATTTTATCAATTCCCTCTCCGAGATGCAGGGAGTCGCCAGCGCCGTGCTGGTCAGCTACAACGGAGACTATATGGGATAAAGAAAGGAGCAGACCATGTCGACCCATAAATACATGGACAAGATCTGCTGCCTGGCTCTGCTTTTAGCCTTGGTGGTGACCGGAGTCTTTCTAAACGCTCCCTCCTTGGGTATCCAGGCGGCCTCCACAGCCCAGGGATATGAGAGCCGTCTGTTTGACACGTCAAGGGTCCATACCATTGACATCGTTATGGATGATTGGGAGGGGTTCCTGGAGGGCTGTACCGACGAGGAGTACGAACTGTGCTCGGTGGTCATCGACAACGAGAGCTATAACAACGTGGCCATCCGGGCCAAGGGCAATACCTCGCTGACCCAGGTGGCCAGCTATGGAAACGACCGATACAGCTTTAAAATTGAGTTTGACCACTATGACAGTACGATCAGCTACCACGGCTTGGATAAGCTCAGCCTCAACAACATCATTCAGGACAATACCTATATGAAGGACTACCTTACCTATCAGATGATGGGCTATTTCGGCGTGGACGCCCCTTTGTGCAGCTATGTGTATATTACCGTCAACGGGGAGGACTGGGGTCTCTATCTGGCGATGGAGGGGGTGGAGGAGTCTTTCCTGGAGCGCAACTACGGCAGCGACTATGGAGAGCTCTATAAGCCTGACAGCATGAGCATGGGCGGCGGCCGGGGCAACGGCGGAGAATTTGATCTGGAGGACTGGATGGACGATCAAAGCGGCGAAGAGGGCCAGAGTACCCTTCCGGACCGACAGGCCATGAAGGGCCAGCGACCGGAGGGTATGACGCCGCCGGATATTGGGGAAGAAGTGCAGTCTGACACAGAAACTATGCCCCAAGATATGCCGGGCGCAGTCCCGTCTCAGGATGATGCCTCGGGCAGTCAGACCACAGACCCGGCTCAGACGGATAAAGAGTTCGGTGGCCGGGGAGGTGGTATGGGCGGTTCTATGGGCAGCAGCGATGTGTCCCTTATCTACACCGACGACGACTACGACAGCTATTCCAACATCTTTGACAACGCCAAAACCGACATCACCGACGCCGACGAGGACCGGATCATCGCCTCCCTCAAACAGCTGAATGAGGGTGAGAGTATTGAGAGTGTGGTAGACGTAGACGAGGTGATCCGCTACTTTGTAGTGCACAACTTTGTGTGTAACTTTGACAGCTACACCGGCTCCATGATCCACAACTACTACCTCTACGAAGAGGACGGTCAGTTGTCCATGATCCCCTGGGACTACAACCTGGCCTTTGGCGGCTTCCAGGGCAGACAGGATGCCACCTCCATGGTAAACTACCCAATTGACACCCCGGTATCCGGCGGGACCGTGGACTCTCGCCCTATGCTGGCCTGGATTTTTGAGAGCGAAGAGTACACCCAGCTGTACCACCAGTACTTTGCGGACTTTATCTCCTCCTACTTTGACAGCGGCTATTTTACCCAGATGATGGCCCAGACAAAGCAGCTCATTGCCCTCTATGTGGAAAAAGACCCCACCAAATTCTGTACCTATGAGGAATTTGAAACGGGAATCGAGACGCTGGAGCAGTTCTGCCTGCTGCGGGCTGAGAGCGTCCAGGGCCAGCTGGACGGGACCATCCCCTCCACCTCTGACGGCCAGGCGGAGGACAGCAGCGCTCTGGTGGATGCCTCGGAACTGAGTATTTCGGACATGGGTACCATGAACAATGCCATGGGCGGCGGGATGGGCGGACCTATGGAGCGGGAAGATATAAGTGCTCAGCCCCAGGGGGAGGAAGTGCCTTCCGGCGGCCAGCCATTCGATCTGCCTGCGGGAGAAGAATCAGCTTCCCTGCCGATGGACGGCAATGTTCCTGAGCGTCCCCAGGCCAACACCGCAGCAGAAAGCGGACAAGATCCTATGAAACTGGAGGTGGGAGGCGAAAATCAGAGCGCTTTAAACCGCGAATATGGAGTCCTGCTGGCAGCCAGCGCCGCAGTGCTCCTGGCAGGCCTGATTCTTGCGTGGAGATATCGAAAGCGGGCCTGATTTCCCCGGCAGCAGAATAAACGCGCCTCGTGCCAGTTTAAACACTGACACGGGGCGCGTTTTGCACATTTTGATTGCAGGGTGTGGAAGAGTTACTGCTCCAGCAGACCAGCTTCTACCAAAAAGTCCCGGGCTACCTGGTCTACCGGCTCCTGCTCCACGTCCACCCGGTAGGTGAGCTGGCTCATAAGCTGGTCGGTAAACTTACCGTTGAGCAGGGACAGGGTTTCCTCCAGATCAGGGGCCTGTTCCTCAAAGCGCTCAAATACATCGTTGCGCACCAGAATGGTGCCGTAGTAGTCGGGGAAGAAGTGCAGGTCATCCTCCAATACAGTAAGTCCCGCCCGGATGTTCAGACCGTCGGTGGCGTAGACGACCATCACGTCATAGGCACCCTGCTCGATGGCGGTGTACTTGAGCATGATGTCCACCGGGGTGGCCTTGGCAAAGTTCAGGCCATAGAACTGAACGAAGGGATCATACTTCATACTGCCCGCACTGGTGAAGAAGTCAGACTCGGCGCCGAAGCGCAGCTCGCCGGCAACAGGAACCAGATCGCTGATTTTTGTGGGATGATAGGTGTCCATCACATCCTGGGTCACGCCGATGGCGTAGGTGTTGTTCACACCGATTTTTCCTATGAGGCGGGCATCATACTCCGTATTCATCTTCTCGTTGACAAAGTCATAGAGTGTCTGCCCATCGGGGATATCGGTGGTGTCCAGACCCATGATGGTGGTCAACAGGGTGCCGTCCCAGGTGTACATCAGGTCACAGCTGTGGTCCTGGCCTGTCATAGCATTGAAGTTGTTGACAGCCGTCATCTGATCCTTGATGGTGACGGTGAGGTCGTAGCGGTCCTCCACCAGCTGCTTGATCATGCTATTGACCAGCTGGACCTCGGAGAACTGCCCCTCGTAGAGGACCAGACCGTCCTCCTGCTGGGGAAGGAAGGTCCACACGGTAAGAGCCACACAGGCCACCGCAGTCACCGCAGCCACGGCCCGGGTGAACAGCTTGCCGGCAGGGGAGGGGGCGCGGTCGGAGCGGCGGTTCATGCGATGCTCCACCAGGGCCATGACAAGATCCAGAATGAGGGCCATAGCCATGAGCACACCGGTGCCACTGAGAATGGCCTTCATATCATTTTGCCGGATGCCGGTGTTGATGATGTTGCCCAGGCCTCCGCCGCCCACCATGGCGGCAAAGACCGCCGTGCCGATGGCGTTGACAGCGGCGATGCGCACGCCGGTAAAGATGATGGGGGCGGCCAGGGGAATCTCCACCCGCCGCAGCTGGTACATGCGGGTCATGCCCATGCCGGTGGCCGCCTCTTTCAGAGCGGAGGGTACCTGGTTGAGGCCCAACACCGTGTTGCGCACGATGGGGAGCAGGGAGTAGAGGGCCAGGCCCACAATGACGGTGGGCTTTCCGGCGCCCATAAATACCATGATGATACCCAGCAGAGCCAGGGCTGGGGTAGTTTGAATGAGGTCTACCACCCGGAGAATGATCTTGCCCGCCCGGGGATAAAAGTAGGAGAGGACGCCCAGGGGGACGCCGGCGATGAGGGCAAAGAGCAGGGCCACAATGACCATGGACAGGTGCTCAAAGATCACTTGGAAGGTCACAGGTCCCCACCCCCTTTCCGCATGCCACGGGGCACGGCCCGGCGCTGAAGGGCGTCCACCAGAGAGCCCAACACAAAGGCCAGGATGGCGGCGGGAACGGCGCCCAGAAGGATGAGGCCGTTGTCATTGGCGCTGACGCCTGCGTAGATAAAGGTGCCAAGGCCTCCTTGTCCGATCATGGCGGCCAGCACCGCCCAGCTGACGGTGTAGACGGTGGACATACGCAGTCCGCCGATGATGGTGGGCAGAGCCAGAGGCAGTTCCACCCGGACGAGACACTGGATGGGGCTCATACCGCAGCCCTTGGCTGCCTCAATATACTGCCCCTCCACTGAGGAGAGACCGGCGTACGTATTTTTGAGGATGGGAAAGGTTGCGTAGATGGACAGGGCGATGAGCACGGTGATAGGCTGCATGCCCAGAACCAGAAACAGCAGGCCCACAAATACGACGCCGGGGATGGTGTTGAAGATGGAGAGGATGGGTAAAATCAGCTTGGACAGGTTTTTCGGCAGGCGGGAAAGCAGAATGCCAAGCAGCACGCCCAGCACAAAGCCTACCGCTACCGAGACAAAGGTAAAACCCAGATGTTCCAGCAGAGCCTTTGGTAAGTCGTGGAATGTCACTCTGCCTCACCCCCAAAGCTGCTCTGCCATGGCGGAGGCCATGCTGGTTTTGGTGATGATGCCGGCCACTTGTTCTCCGTCTCCCAGCACCACGAGGTAGGGGGCGCCGCTGGAGATGAGCTGGTCAAAGCAGTCCTTGGCGTTATCCTGGGCGTGGACGGTGGGAGTGTTGCAGCGGATGAGGGGCTGAATGGTCTTGACCACGTGGCCGGTGAGACGGATGTCGGCGATGGAGACTGTGCCCTGATACTTGCCCTGATCGTCTACTACCAGCAGGGTGTCTACATTGTGGCGCTGCATCTTGCTGACGCACTCGTTGATGCCGCGGTTGGCGGAGACGGCATAAACGCCGGTGCGCATAAAGTCGGCGGCAGTGAGGTCGTTGGGGGAGTTGGTCTGGATGAACTTGCCCAAAAAGTCCTGGATCTGCCCGGTAGCCGGGTGGGCCAGCATCTCCTCGGGAGGAGCCATCTGTACGATCTTGCCGTGGTCCATAAAGACGATCACGTCGGCCAGATCCAGGGCTTCCTCCATGTCGTGGGTGACAAAGACGATGGTCTTGTGCAGCTTCTGCTGAAGGTTGCGTACCTCCTGCTGCAGGGAGCGGCGGGTCATGGGATCCAGGGCGGAGAAGGGCTCATCCATCAGGACGATGGGGGGAGAGGCAGCCAGTGCCCGGAGAATGCCGATGCGCTGCTGCTGACCGCCGGACATCTCGCTGGGGTATTTATGGGCGTACTGCTCATAGGGAAGATTGACCATCTCCAGCAGCTGCCGGGCGATGCGGTCGCACTCCTCTTTACTGTATTTCAGCAGAGTGGGAACCACGCAGATGTTTTGGGCCACCGTCATATTGGGGAACAGGCCGATCTGCTGGATGACATAGCCGATATGCCGGCGCAGATCCACCTTGTCCTTGGTGGCGATGTCTTCGCCATCCAGATAGATCTTTCCGCTGGTGGGCTCGATAAGGCGGTTGATCATTTTCAGCGTGGTGGTTTTGCCGCAGCCGGACGGGCCGATGAGCACGGTCATTTGACCGTCCGGGATCTGAAAGCACAGATCGTGCAGAATCTGCTGGGAACCGTAGGCCAGGGAGACATGTTCAAACTGAAGCAAATAGGTACCTCCTTTGCGCTAGCGCGGCAGAACCGGAACACGCAAAGGTGGTCATGCAGCGCTACAATGGGTGAAAAGGAACAACAAAAAGTGGATAAAAATAAAAAGTATTATGTAAATATTATAAAGGGAGCGGGGGAAAAAGGCAAACAAACATTCTGTTAATTTTTCTCCCCTCTGGAATAGAGGGGAGAAAGTAAGGGGAAAAGGGGCTTTTAAAGAGATCTTTTAAAAATCTTAATGATTTATATGGTGTGGGCTTAACATTTCACTGTTACACTGGGACCATCAAGCAAAGGAGGATTGGACCATGGAGTTTACCGCACGATTGATGCTGGCTTTTGCCAGTGTATTGGGTCTGGCAATGACCGTTTGGGGCGGTTATTATTTTGTGACAGCTCTGATGTCCTGGCGGCGCCCCATGGATTACGGCAGGCACCCGGCCCGGACCCGGTTTGCTGTTTTGATCGCTGCCCGCAATGAGGAGCTGGTCATCGGCTCTCTGGTCAACAGCCTGCTGACCCAGAACTATCCCCCGGAACTGTATGATGTATACGTGATCCCCAATAACTGTACCGATAACACCGCTCAGGCGGCTGCCAATTTCGGCGCCAAGGTATTGGAGTGCACCGTTCCCGTCAAGAGTAAGGGCGAGGTCATGCGCTTTGCCTATCAGCAGCTGGCTGGTCGTGGCTACGACGCTTTCTGCGTGTTCGACGCGGACAACGTGGCCCATCCTGATTTCTTGAAGGAAATGAACAATGCCTACTGCGCCGGAGCCCGGGCAGCTCAGGGCTACCGGGACAGCAAGAATCCTTACGACACCGCTTTTTCCGGCTGTTACTCCATTTACTACTGGATGATGAGCCGCTTCCACAACAACGGCAAGGCTGGACTGGGACTGTCCGCCATGCTGGGCGGCACCGGCTTTATGGTGTCCGCCGCTGCGCTGGAGAAGATGGGCGGCTGGCGTACCCAGACCATCAGTGAGGATCTGGAGATGTCCGTTCAGCTGGCTATGGCCGAGGTAAAGATCTGGTGGGTCCCTCTGGCAATCACCTATGACGAGCAGCCTTTGAGCTATGAGATCTCGGTGAAGCAGCGCCGCCGCTGGACCAGCGGCACCATTCAGATCGCCCATCAGTATCTGCCTGTGATCATGGAGCGCATGATGCGCAAGCCGGACAGCGTGGTGTTTGATATGGGTGCTACCATGCTGGTGCCTGCCTACCAGGTGGCCGCTCTGGGCAGCTCGGTGCTCTCCGCTCTGGCGGTTGGCTGTTCCCGGCCCTACTTCTCTTTGTCCCTGGCTCTGGGAGCCTTCGCCCTGAATCTGGTGATCAGCGCGCTGGGCGCTACGGCGGCGGCTGTGCTGGTGGTGACGGTGGAGAATAAGTGGGACCGCCGCCTGTGGAAGGGCGTTGCCTGCTACTGGCTGTTCCTGCTGAGCTGGCTGCCTATTACCGTGGGCTGCTACTTCAAGAAGACCACAGTCTGGGAGGAGATTCGCCACACCCGCAATGTGGCTCCTCAGCCCGGTGGAAAAAGCCGACAGGCGCTGATGCCCTGATTTCAGATAAAGAAAATACCCCCGTTTCGCTTCATGCGAAACGGGGGTATTTTGATGTTCAGGCTAAGGGTTCAAAATCACTGGCGGGACGGCGGCAGATGGGGCAGATGAAGTCGTCAGGCAGGGTGTCCGACTCGTAAACAAAGCCGCAGATCTTGCAGACAAAGCCCTTGGGCTTGTCCTGGGGAGCGGGAGATTCCTCGACCACTTCTTCGCCCTTCACGCTGGCGGCGAGGACCTTGGCCAGGGCCTCCAGCTCGGCGTCCTGGCCGGGAGCCAGGGTAGACTTCAGGGTGACAGGGGCCTCCAGAATCTCCATGCCCTTCATGCCGGAGAGAATTTCAGTCATCAGCTTGCCGCTGGCGGGAGCCCAGGAACCGTTCTGAATCAGGGCAACCTTGCGGCCCCGCAGGGCGTGGTGGGCGATGATGTCGTGGAGGAGGTTCTCCATGGAGACAAAGATGCCGTTATTATAGGTGGTGGAGGCAAAGACGATGTGGCTGTACTTGAAGGCGTCGGAGAGAACGTAGGAGTAGTGGGTCACCGACACGTCGTACATCTCCACAGGGATTCCCATCTCGGCCAGACGGCAGGCCAGAATGTTGGCGGCCGTCTCGGTGCCACCGTACACGGAGGCAAAGGTGATGAGCACGCCCTGGACCTCGGGCTCATAGGCGGCCCACTTGGCGTACTTATCCACGATGTAGCCCAGATCCTTGCGCCACACGGGACCGTGGAGGGGGCAGATCATCTGGATGTCCAGGCCGGCGGCCTTTTTCAGCAGGGCCTGAACCTGGGGACCGTACTTGCCCACGATGTTGGTGTAATACCGGCGGGCCTCATCCAGCCAGTCCCGGTCAAAGTTTACTTCATCGGCAAAGAGTACGCCGTTGAGGGCGCCGAAGGTGCCGAAAGCATCGGCGGAGAAGAGAATCTTATCGGTGGAGTCGTAGCTCACCATAACCTCGGGCCAGTGGACCATGGGGGCATTGACAAAAGTGAAGGTGTGCCGGCCGGTGGTGATGGAGTCGCCCTCGTTGACCAGATGGACCTCCTTGGGATCGGTGCAGTGGAACTGGCGGATCATGTTCAGGATCTTGCCGTTGCAGACGATGGTGGCCTCGGGATGGCGGAGCATCACATCGCCCAGAGTGGCGGCGTGGTCGGGCTCCATGTGGTGGACGAAGACATAGTCCAGTTTACGACCGCCCAGAGCATACTCCAGATTTTCAAAGAACTGGGTCTGGACGGCCCGGTCCACCGTGTCAAACAGCACGGTCTTCTCATCCAGCAGCAAGTAGGAGTTGAAGGACATCCCACGGGGAACCGGATGGGTGCTCTCGAACAGGGGGTGCTGGCGGTCGTTTCCGCCGATCCAAATCAGATCTTCGGTGACATGACGGATACAGTGCATATTGAAAACCCTTCTTTCTGGTAAAGTATCTTGAAACTGCCCTTTATCATATCACACACCTTAGAAAATTGGTAGCGGGTTTTTACCGCCGGAAACTGTGAGAGATGACGGAAGAAAGGGAAAAGGGGAGAGGCTCCGGAGGAGGGAAGTAGAATGAAAATTATTTTCAGAGCGAGGAGAAGCAGAAGTGAGCCAGAAAAGAATGGAATAAATACAGGTAAAAAACCACATGCTTCAAGAAAATTTCACATTCATTTGTCATTATACACAAAAATTGTGAAAAAATTTTAAACACTAATACGAATTGAAAATTATTTTCACGAGTGCTATGATGGTTACAACAAAAGGAAAACAAGTAAACAGAGCGGACAGATATCAAAGATATCTGACAAAGGAAAGGTTGGTCTTAACATGGATGTAAAGAAACTGGAACAGGCCAAGCAGTGGGTGGAAAAGGAGCTGGCCAGCAGCGCGGAGTTCTGGCTGAAGTACGGTATGGACAAGGAGCACGGCGGCGTGTACACCTGCATCGACCGCACCGGCCGGCTGTTCTCCACCGACAAGAGCGTGTGGATGCAGGGCCGCTGCGGCTGGACCTACGCCTACCTGTGTCATGTGTACGGCAAGCGGGATGAGTGGATGCAGGCCAGCAAGAGCTGCCTGGACTTCATGGAGAAGTACTGCATCAACCGCGAGGCCGGTGACCGGATGTACTTCACCGTCACCGCTGACGGCAAGCCTCTGCGTCAGCGCCGCTACTGCTTCTCCGAGGGCTTCTACGCTCTGGCCAACGCCGAGTATTACGGCTTGACCGGCGAGAAGGAGTACATTGAGCGTGCCCGCCGCGCCTACGAGCTCATCTGGAACCTGAACAACGGTCTCATCAAGGACCCCACCGGCATGGGCCCCAAGACCATTCCCGAGACCCGCACCGGCCGGGCTCTGGCCGACCCCATGATCTACCTGAACATTACCTCGGTCCTGCGCCGCTGCGACCCTGAGCAGCGCGAGCTGTACGATGCGCGGGCCAAGGAGTGCGTGGAGACCATCTTTAAGTATCACCACAAGCCCGAACTCAAGTGCACCCTGGAGACCGTGGGTCCCAACGGCGAGTTCATGGGCGACATCTCTGCCGGCCGCTTTGTGAACCCCGGCCACGACATCGAGTGCTCCTGGTTCCTGATGGAGCAGGCCAAGTACACCAACGACGACGAGCTGCGCCGCAAGGCCATGGAGGTCTTTGACATGGCCATCGCCAACGGCTGGGACAATGAGTACGGAGGAATCCTGTACTTCATCGACTGCAAGGGCTTCCCCCCCGAGGCTTATGAGCACGACATGAAGCTGTGGTGGCCCCACAACGAGGCCCTGATCGCCAGCCTGATGATGTATCGGGACAGCGGCGATGAGAAGTACCTGGATTGGTTCTTCAAGGTGCTGGATTACTGCAAGACCTACTTTGCTGACGACGAGTACGGTGAGTGGTACGGCTATCTCCGCCGGGATGGCAAGCCCACCATGCCTGCCTGCAAGGGCTGCACCTTCAAGGGTCCCTTCCATGTGCCCCGCTGCCTGATCATGGTGGATACCATGCTGGGCGAGATCCTGGCCCGCTGAACATGTTCCCTAACCGCGCAGTGTGCGCGGAGAAACCTCTCCGGGCCTGAAGCGAGGCCGGAGACACATATATAGAGGAGGAAAAAATCATGAGCAATCTGGACAAGTATAAGGGCATTATTCCTGCATTCTACGCCTGCTATGACGAGCAGGGCAACGTCAGCCCCGAGCGGGTGCGCGCTCTGACCCAGTACTATGTGGACAAGGGCGTCAAGGGCGTGTACGTCAACGGCTCCTCCGGCGAGTGCATCTACCAGGGCGTCGCTGAGCGTAAGATCATCATCGAGAACGTGATGGCCGTGGCCAAGGGCAAGCTGACCGTCATCAACCACGTGGCCTGCAACAACACCCGGGACAGCGTGGAGCTGGCCAAGCACTCTGAGGAAGTGGGCGTGGACGCCATCGCTTCTATCCCTCCCATCTACTTCCGCCTGCCTGAGTATTCCATCGCTGCTTACTGGAATGCCATCAGCGCTGCCGCTCCCAACACCGACTTTGTCATCTACAACATCCCCCAGCTGGCCGGTACCGCTCTGACCATGAGCCTGTTTGCTGAGATGATGAAGAACCCCAAGGTTGTGGCTGTGAAGAACTCCTCCATGCCCACCCAGGACATCCAGATGTTCAAGGCCGCCGGCAAGGCTGCCAAGGGCGAGTTCGTGGTGTTCAACGGTCCCGACGAGCAGTTTGTGGCCGGCCGCGCCATCGGCGCTGACGGCGGCATCGGCGGCACCTACGGCGTCATGCCCGAGCTGTTCCTGAAGCTCAACGAGCTGATCGTTGCCGGCGAGCGGGACAAGGCCACCGAGCTGCAGTATGACATCAACGAGATCATCTACAAGATGTGCTCCAGCCACGCCAACATGTACGCCGTGGCCAAGGAGATGCTCCGCATCAACGAGAACCTGGATCTGGGCGGCGTGCGTGAGCCTCTGGAGAACCTGCAGGAGGCCGACAAGGCTGTGGCCAAGGAGGCCGCCGCTATGGTCATGGCTGCCAAGGCTAAGTACTGCTGATCTATTGTATAACCGATCCCCCGCATAACAATCCTCCGCAAAGCCAATCGCGCCGGACAGGCGGAGTGTAGTGCCGCCTGTCCGGGAGAATTTAAGATAAGGGAGATAACAACACATGCCTAACATGCAAGGTTTTACTTACATTGACCTGGCAGTACTGATCGTCTATCTGCTGGCGGTTCTGTTTGCTGGTCTGCACTTTGCCAAGAAAGAGATGAAGGGCAAAGAGTACTTCAAGGGCGACGGAACTGTGCCTTGGTGGGTCACCTCCGTGTCCATCTTCGCTACCCTTCTCAGCCCCATTTCCTTCCTGTCCCTGGCCGGCAACTCCTACGCCGGCACCTGGATCATGTGGTTTGCCCAGCTGGGTATGCTGCTGGCCATTCCTCTGACCATCAAGTTCTTCCTGCCTATTTACAGCAAGCTGGACATTGATACCGCTTACCACTACCTGGAGCTGCGCTTCAACAGCAAGTTCCTGCGCGTGCTGGGCGCTGTTATGTTCATCATCTATCAGGTGGGCCGTATGTCCATCATCATGTACCTGCCCTGCATGGTGCTGTCCTCTCTGATGGGCATCAACGTGAACATCCTGATCATCATCATGGGCATCATCGCCATCATCTACTCCTACACCGGCGGCCTGAAGAGCGTGCTGTGGACCGACTTCATCCAGGGTTCCGTGCTGCTCATCGGCGTTACCTTCGGTCTCATCTTCCTGATTGCTCACCTGGATGGCGGTTTCGGTGCCATCATCAACGAGTTTACCAACAACCACAAGTTCCTGGCTGTGGATCAGCCCATCTTTGACGCCAACATCCTGAAGGACAGCGTGTTCCTGCTGATCGTGGGCGCCGGCTTCAACACCATGGGCTCCTACGTCTCCTCTCAGGACATCGTGCAGCGCTTCACCACCACCACCGACACCAAGAAGCTCAACAAGATGATGCTGGCTAACGGCTGCCTGTCCATCTTCATCGCTACCGTGTTCTACCTCATCGGCACCGGCCTGTATGCCTTCTATCAGACCCAGGGCAACCCCCTGCCCCCTGCTGCTCAGCAGGATCAGATCTTCGCTTCCTGGATTGCCTTTGAGCTGCCTGTTGGCGTCACCGGCCTGCTGCTGGCCGCCATCTATGCCGCTGCTCAGTCCACCCTGTCCACCGGCCTGAACTCCGTGGCTTCCAGCTGGACCCTGGACATTCAGGAGCGTCTGTCCAAGAAGAAGCTGAGCTTTGAGACCCAGACCAAGATCGGTCAGTACGTCTCTCTGCTGGTTGGTATCTTCTCCATCGTGGTGGCCATGGTTCTGGCCAACGGCGGCGTCAAGTCCGCTTACGAGTGGTTCAACGGCTTCATGGGCCTGGTTTTGGGCATCCTGATCGGCAGCTTCATCCTGGGCGCCTTCACCAAGGTGGCCAACACCTTCGGTACCACCCTGGCTTTCATCGCTGCTTCCGCTGTGATGGTCTTCATCAAGTACGGCCCCTATGCTGCTGATGTGTCCATCTGGTCCTACTCCATCATCTCCATCGCCGTGTCCCTGGTTGTGGGTATCCCCGCTTCCATGATCTGGCGTGCGGTGAAGGGTGACAAGAGCGTTCCCGCTCCCAACACCACCATCTACAAGAACTAACCTCTGTTTCCACAGAGCTCTGAGGCTCCCGGCCAGGCCGGGAGCCTTCAAAAAACAAGGAGGCCATATCCATGGTATTCGGCAACATCCGTGATCGCAAAGATTATGCCTGGCTGGAGGACGTGGTGGGCAAGTGCTTTGACTATGCCAACACCCACGATCTGCTCAGCTTTGAGAAGGGCAGCCACACCATCGACGGGGACGACCTGTTCGTCAACATCGTGGAGTACGAGACCACCAACGCCGCCGACCGCTTCTGGGAGGCCCACCGGCAGTATCTGGACCTGCACTTCATGCTCCGCGGCCCCGAGCAGATCGATGTGAACTTCATCGACAACATGGAGCAGAAGGAGTTTGTGGAGAAGGACGACTTCCTGCCTCTGGAGGGCGAGCCCAACAGCCATGTAGTGCTCAACGCAGGTAACTTCCTGCTGTGCTATCCCGCCGATGCTCACCGCACTGCGGTGAAGGTAGGGGAGCCCACCACCATTAAAAAGGCGATCTTTAAGATCAAAATTAAATAAGTCAGCAAGGACCATTCCTTTCTAAAAACAACCGCCGCAGGGCCGCAGATGTAAAAATCTGCGGCCCTGCGGCGTTATACAGGACAAGAAAAAATAAAAAAGCGGTTGACAAAAATCTGCCAACCATGGTACAATAAAATGCTTTTATATCCATGTCAAAAAGAACAAGGTCCCCCATGTTCTTGAGACAGTGTAGCATAGCC
Source organism: Flintibacter porci (assembly GCF_041925195.1). Taxonomy (NCBI): domain Bacteria; kingdom Bacillati; phylum Bacillota; class Clostridia; order Eubacteriales; genus Flintibacter; species Flintibacter porci. Next base: position 46,729 of record NZ_JBHEVB010000015.1, on the reverse strand, counting down.
AATATAAAAAGGCAAGAGAAACCGATAGAAAACGAACAACGCGCCCGGGTGTGCGGAACCAAGTGAAATCCGGGAAATTGTGGATTCTCCACAAAGAAACGGATGGGATTCGCCGCAAACCCACCGGAAAACAGTAGATCTGCCCGTTTAGTGACGAAGAAAGCGAGTTGATTTTTAGAATGGTAAAGGAAAGCATGGAAGACGTGCGCGCCCGCGTGGAAGCCAGAGCCAAGGACGTGTACTACGGCCGGACCCTGCGCAAGAGCTTTGCCCGCTACCAGGAGATCCTGGAGATGCCCAACCTGCTGGAGGTGCAGAAGAAGTCCTACCAGTGGTTCTTGGACACTGGCCTGCGTGAGGTCTTCAAGGACGTAGCCGCCATCACCGACTACGCCGGCAACCTGGAGCTGAGCTTCATCGACTACTCCATGGACGAGAAGCCCAAGTACGACGTGGAGGAGTGTAAGGCCCGGGACGCCACCTACGCCGCTCCCATTAAGGTGAAGGTGCGTCTGCGCAACAAGGAGACCGAGGAGATCAAGGAGCAGGAGATCTTCATGGGAGATTTCCCCATCATGACCAACTCCGGCACCTTTGTGATCAATGGCGCCGAGCGTGTCATCGTCTCCCAGATCGTCCGCTCTCCCGGCATGTACTACACCCGTACTGCGGACAAGGCGGATAACCTGACCTTCGCCACCACCGTGATCCCCTACCGGGGCGCCTGGCTGGAGTATGAGACCGATCTCAGCGACATCTTCTATGTCCGCATCGATAAGAACCGCAAGCTGCCCATCACCTGCCTGATCCGTGCGGTTGGTCCCAAGACCGACGCCGAGATCCTGGAGATGTTCGGTGAGGACGAGCGGATCGTGGCCACCATGGAGAAGGACTCCTGCAAGACCTACGAGGAGGCCCTGCTGGAGATCTACCGCAAGCTGCGTCCCGGCGAGCCCCCCACGCTGGACTCCGCCGAGAGCCTGCTCAACGCCACCTTCTACGATCCCCGGCGTTATGACCTGTCCGCCGTGGGCCGTTACAAGTTCAATAAGAAGATGAACCTGGCCACCCGTATCTCCGGCCACACCCTGGCCATGCCCGTGGCCGACCCCCGCACCGGCGAGATCATCGCCGAGGCCGGTGAGTCCCTGTCCCGTGAGCGCGCCCGTGAGCTGGCCGCCAAGGGCGTCAACGAGGTGGTGCTGGACGACGACGGCAAGCAGGTGAAGGTCTTCTCCAACAACATGGTGGACATGAAGAACTTCGTGGACTTCGATCCCGAGGAGTGCGGCATCTCCGAGATGGTCTTCTTCCCCGTGCTGTGCCAGCTGATGGACCAGTTTAGCGGTGAGGAGCTCAAGGAGCAGATCGCCGCCCATGTGGACGACCTGGTGCCCAAGCACATCATCAAAGAGGACATCATGGCCTCCATCAACTACCTCAACGGCCTGGCCCACAACATCGGCACTCCCGATGACATCGACCACCTGGGCAACCGCCGTCTGCGCTGCGTGGGCGAGCTGATCCAGAACCAGTTCCGCATCGGCTTCAGCCGCATGGAGCGCGTCATCCGCGAGCGTATGACCACTCAGGATCTGGACGTGGTCACCCCCCAGAGCCTCATCAACATCCGTCCTGTCACCGCCGCCATCAAGGAGTTCTTCGGCAGCAGCCCCCTGAGCCAGTTCATGGACCAGACCAACCCTCTGGCCGAGCTGACCCATAAGCGCCGTCTGTCCGCCCTGGGCCCCGGCGGTCTGAGCCGTGACCGCGCCTCCTTCGACGTGCGTGACGTTCACTACAGCCACTACGGCCGTCTGTGCCCCATTGAGACCCCCGAAGGTCCCAACATCGGCCTGATCTCCTATCTGGCTTCCTATGCCCGCATCAACCGCTACGGCTTCATCGAGACCCCCTACCGCAAGGTGGATAAAGCCACCGGTCAGGTCACCGATGAGATCGAGTATATGACCGCCGATGTGGAGGACGAGTATGTTATCTGCCAGGCTACCGAGCCTGTGGACGAGAACAACCGCTTCGTCAACGAGCGTATCACCTGCCGCCGCCGCAACGAGATCATCTCTGTGCCCGCCGCTCAGGTGGATTACGTGGACGTGTCCCCCAAGATGATGGTGTCCATCGCGACTGCCATGATCCCCTTCCTGCAGAATGACGACGCCAACCGTGCCCTGATGGGTGCCAACATGCAGCGTCAGGCCGTGCCCCTGCTGCGTCCTGAGGCCCCTGTGGTGGCCACCGGCCAGGAGCACAAGAACTGCATCGATTCCGAGGTCGCCATCCTGGCCGAGGGACCCGGTACCGTCACCAAGGTGTCCGCCCGGTATATCACCGTCAAGTACGACAACGGCCAGACCAAGGAGTACCGTCTGACCAAGTACCTGCGTTCCAACCACGGTACCTGCATCAACCAGCGGCCCATCGTGAACATCGGCCAGCGGGTGGAGTTCCAGGACGTGCTGGCTGACGGCCCCTCCACCGACCGGGGCGAGATCGCTCTGGGCCGGAACATCCTCATGGGCTTCATGACCTGGGAAGGTTACAACTACGAGGACGCCATCCTGCTCAACGAGCGCATGGTGAAGGAGGACGTGTTCACCTCCATCCACATCGAGGAGTATGAGCTGGAGGCCCGTGACACCAAGCTGGGTCCCGAGACCATCACCCGCGACATCCCCAACGTGGGCGAGGACGCCCTGCGTGACCTGGACGAGCACGGCATCATCCGTGTGGGCGCCGAGGTCCACGCCGGCGACTACCTGGTTGGTAAGGTCGCCCCCAAGGGCGAGGCCGAGGCCACCGCGGAGGAGAAGCTGCTGCGGGCCATCTTCGGTGAGAAGGCCCGTGAGGTCCGTGACACCTCCCTGAAGGTGCCCCACGGCGAGAGCGGCACCATCGTGGACGTAAAAATCTTTACCCGTGAGAACGGCGACGAGCTGTCTCCCGGTGTCAATCAGGTGGTTCGTGTCTATATTGCCCAGAAGCGTAAGATCTCTGTGGGCGATAAGATGGCCGGCCGCCATGGTAACAAGGGTGTTGTTTCCCGCATCCTGCCCCAGGAGGATATGCCCTTCCTGCCCGACGGCACCCCCCTGGATATCGTACTGAACCCCCTGGGCGTGCCTTCCCGTATGAACATCGGTCAGGTGCTGGAGGTCCACTTGGGCTACGCCGCCAAGACCCTGGGCTGGAAGGTGGCTACCCCCATCTTCAACGGCGCCAGCGAGGCCGACATCCAGGAGTGTCTGAAGATGGCCGGTCTGGCCCGCGAGGTGGGCAAGAACGAGCCTCTGATCGGCAAGCAGCTGTATCTGGCCGACGAGGACGGCGAGCTGCAGACCCTGTCCGCTGAGGAGATGGCTGACACCGCCCAGATCAATCAGTGGCAGCAGGAGGGCCGCCTGCGTTTGGTAGACGGCAAGAACTGGCTGTACGACGGCCGTACCGGTGAGCGGTTTGATAACCCCGTCACCGTGGGCTATGTGTACTTCCTGAAGCTGCACCACCTGGTCGACGATAAGATCCACGCCCGTGCCACCGGCCCCTACTCTCTGGTTACCCAGCAGCCCCTGGGCGGCAAGGCCCAGTTCGGCGGCCAGCGCTTCGGCGAGATGGAGGTGTGGGCCCTGGAGGCTTACGGCGCTGCCTACACCCTGCAGGAGATCCTCACCGTCAAGTCCGACGACGTCACCGGCCGTGTCAAGACCTACGAGGCCATTGTCAAGGGCCACAACGTGCCCAAGCCCGGTGTGCCTGAGTCCTTCAAGGTGCTCATCAAGGAGCTGCAGTCCCTGTGTCTGGACATGAAGGTGCTGGACGCCCAGGGCAACGAGATCGAGCTCAAGGACGAGGACGAGGATACCTATCAGCCCGGTGCCCGGGACGATTACTACAAGGACGACGAAGACTTCGGCTATCAGAAGGACGCCGACTTCGCCGCCGCCGGCGGCTTCACCTTCAAGGGTCAGAGCGATGACGACGACCTGACGGTGGAGCTGGACGAGGAGGACGGCCAGGATGAAGAAGAGTCGTACTCCGGCGAGGACTATGAATAAGTAAGGGAGGAAGTCTGAAGAATGAGTTACGCTGAGTTTGACGCCATCCAGATTGGCATCGCCTCCCCTGAGAAGATCCGCGAGTGGTCTTACGGCGAGGTCAAGCGCCCTGAGACCATCAACTACCGCACTCTGAAGCCCGAGAAGGACGGCCTGTTCTGTGAAAAGATCTTTGGCCCCACCAAGGACTGGGAGTGTAACTGCGGCAAGTACAAGAAGATCCGTTACAAGGGCAAGATCTGTGACCGCTGCGGCGTAGAGATCACCCGCTCCAAGGTCCGCCGTGAGCGTATGGGTCACATCGAGCTGGCCGCCCCTGTTTCCCACATCTGGTACTTCAAGGGTATCCCCTCCCGGATGGGCCTGCTGCTGGACATCAGCCCCCGCATCCTGGAGAAGGTACTGTACTTCGCCAGCTATATTGTGATTGATCCCGGTTTCACCCCCCTGTCCCGCAACCAGATCCTCTCCGAGAAGGAGTATCGGGACATGCGGGAGAAGTACGAGGATGACTTTGACGCCGGCATGGGCGCCGAGGCCGTGAAGAAGCTGCTGCAGCAGATCGATCTGGAGCAGCTCTCCGACCAGCTTCGCAAGGAGCTCAAGGACGCCTCCGGCCAGAAGAAGGCCCGCATCGTCAAGCGTCTGGAAGTGGTAGACGCCTTCCGCATCTCCGGCAACAAGCCTGAGTGGATGATCATTGACGTGCTGCCCGTCATTCCCCCCGAGATCCGGCCCATGGTTCCCCTGGACGGCGGCCGCTACGCCTCCTCTGACCTCAACGACCTCTACCGCCGGGTCATCAACCGCAACAACCGTCTCAAGCGCCTGATCCAGCTCAACGCTCCTGACATCATCGTGCGCAACGAGAAGCGTATGCTCCAGGAGGCGGTAGACGCCCTCATCGACAACGGCCGCCGCGGCCGTGCCGTCACCGGCGCCAACAACCGTGCTCTGAAGTCCCTGAGCGACATGCTGAAGGGTAAGCAGGGCCGCTTCCGTCAGAACCTGCTGGGTAAGCGTGTTGACTACTCCGGCCGTTCCGTTATCGTGGTCGGCCCCTCCCTGAAGATCTACCAGTGCGGTCTGCCTAAGGAGATGGCCATCGAGCTGTTCCGCCCCTTCGTCATGAAGAAGCTGGTGGACGACGGCCTGGCCAACAACATCAAGGCCGCCAAGAAGATGGTGGAGAAGGGCGAGGCCGCTGTGTGGGACGCCCTGGAGTTCGTCATCAAGGATCACCCTGTCATGCTCAACCGCGCGCCTACCCTGCACCGTCTGGGTATCCAGGCCTTCGAGCCTGTCCTGGTGGAGGGCCGCGCCATCAAGCTGCACCCCCTGGTGTGTACCGCCTTTAACGCCGACTTCGACGGCGACCAGATGGCTGTCCACGTACCCCTGTCTGCCGAGGCTCAGACCGAGGCCCGGGTGCTCATGCTCTCTGCCAACAACCTGCTGCGTCCCCAGGACGGCGGCCCTGTTACCATCCCCTCTCAGGATATGATCCTGGGTGCTTACTACCTCACCTATGCTCGTGAAGAGGGTGGCCTGGGCCACTGCTTTGCCGACAAGGACGAGGCCATGCTGGCCTACGACTCCGGCATCGTCACCCTCCATACTCCCATCAAGGTGCGTATGTACCGTGAGATCAACGGTGTCATGGAGCACAAGCTGGTGGAGACCACCGTGGGCCGTCTGATCTATAACGAGGCCATTCCTCAGGATCTGGGCTTTGTGGACCGCACCAACCCCGAGACCATGTTCGATCCCGAGATCAACTTCGTGGTGGGCAAGAAGCAGCTGGGCAAGATCATCGACAAGTGCATTACCAAGCACGGCTTCACCGTTTCCGCCGGTGTGCTGGACGCCATCAAGGACCTGGGCTACCACTACTCCACCCGCGGATCTCTGACCGTCGCCATCGCCGATATGACTGTACCTCAGAAGAAGTACGAACTGATCGGCGACACCGAGAAGGAGATCATCAAGATCGACCGGCAGTACCGCCGCGGTCTGATCACCAACGAGGAGCGCTACCGCCTGTCTGTTCAGGCCTGGGAAAAGACCACCGCCGACGTGACCACCGCCCTGCAGGAGTCCATGGACCGCTACAATCCTATCTTCATGATGGCTGATTCCGGTGCCCGTGGTAGTATGGCTCAGATCCGTCAGCTGGCCGGTATGCGTGGCCTGATGGCCGATACCTCCGGCCGTACCATCGAGATCCCCATCAAGGCCAACTTCCGTGAAGGCCTTTCCGTACTGGAGTACTTCATCTCCTCCCGAGGCGCCCGAAAGGGCATGGCCGATACCGCTCTGCGTACCGCCGACTCTGGTTACCTGACCCGTCGTCTGGTTGACGTCTCCCAGGAGGTCATCATCCGCGAGGACGACTGTGGTACCGACGATGGTATCATGGTCAGTGAGATCGAAGAGCACGGCCAGGTCATTGAGACCTTCGCTGAGCGTATCCATGGCCGCTATGCCACGGCCGATATCGTCGATCCTGAGACCGGCGAGCTGCTCTTCACCAAGGACACCATGCTCCGCAAGGAGAATGCCGAGGTCCTGGAGGCCCACAGCATCCACGCCGTCAAGATCCGCTCCGTGCTCACCTGCCGCGCCCGCAGCGGTGTGTGCGCCAAGTGCTACGGCATCAACCTGGCCATCGGCGAGCCTGTGGGCGCCGGCGAGGCCGTTGGTATCATCGCTGCTCAGTCCATCGGTGAGCCCGGTACCCAGTTGACCATGCGTACCTTCCACACCGGCGGCGTAGCCGGCGGCGATATCACCCAGGGTCTTCCTCGAGTCGAAGAACTCTTCGAGGCCCGCAAGCCCAAGAAGATGGCCCAGCTGGCCGAGATTGGCGGCCGCGTGACCATCGAGGAGACCAAGCGCAACGTCATGTGCAACCTGACCATCACCGCCAACGACGGCGAGGTGGTGACCTACGCTCTGCCTTACTCCGCCGGTATCAAGGTCAAGGACGGCGACACCGTGGAGAAGGGCTTCCAGCTCACCGAGGGTGCTCTGTCTCCCCACGAGGTGCTGCGCGTCCGCGGCCTGTCCGACTGTCATAACTATCTGATCCGCGAGGTTCAGAAGGTGTACCGTCAGCAGGGCGTTGACACCAACGATAAGCACATCGAGGTTATTGTCCGTCAGATGATGCGGAAGGTCCGTGTGGAGGACGCCGGCGATTCCGATCTGCTGTCCGGCTCCACCATCGACATCATCGAGTTCCTGGATGCCGAGCAGGCGGTCAAGGACCGTATCGCTGCCGGCGAGAAGAACGAGATGGGCGAGGAGCTGCGTCTGCCCACCTGCACCCGTCTGCTTATGGGTATCACCAAGGCCTCTCTGGCCACCGAGTCCTTCCTGTCCGCCGCCTCCTTCCAGGAGACCACCAAGGTGCTCACCGAGGCTGCCATCAAGGGTAAGGTGGACCACCTGCTGGGCCTGAAGGAGAACGTGATCATCGGTAAGCTGATCCCTGCCGGTTCCGGTCTGACTCAGTACCGCAAGTTTGATACCTTCGACGACGAGGGCAACCTCACCGCTCAGGACGGCGGCATTGTGGCCGACGCTCTGGAGGCTCCCGAGAGCGAGGACGCCGGGGAGGAGCTGCTCTTCGAGGAGGGCGCTATGGAACTGGAGTCTGAGTCCGTGGAAGAGGACCAAGCGCCTGAGCTGTAAGTTTAAATAAAGCCCTGTTTTATCGGGACGCCGCAGAACGCGGCGTCCCGATTTTTATGCATCACATATCCTACAAGATATGAAAAACACGGATCCATGCAATATCGGAATACATAGGGAAAATATGATTCATCGCTAAGAAAATGTTAAAAATATGATATAAATTGATTAAAATAGTTGGATTTATACCATTATTGAAAATAACTGAAAATGTGCACAAAACAGCCTGTATTTTCCATGGCAGAGATTGTAATATCGTACATTGACTGTTTTCAGCTCTCCGACTATGCTAGTGACATAAGGAGAAAGGAGTTGAGCAAAATGGTCCTGAATGATGTGCTCAGCGTTGCTGGGATGCTGGTTGTCGTGGTTGGTATGCTGTGGGCTTTCCAGTCTGAGAACCTGGGCGTCAAGCACCACGCTTAATGACGTAACGATATAAGAACAAAAGGCCGGAGAGCTTCCTGGGGAAGTTCTCCGGCCTTTTCTTGCGCTGGTTGTCTTTTGAGAGAGAATGGGATACAATGATCCTAACATCATAACAGGAGGTGGGGATATGTCCCTGGAAATGCAGAAGGCGGATATTACCAAGTTGAAGGTGGATGCCATCGTCAATGCCGCCAACCGTTCTCTGCTGGGGGGAGGCGGCGTGGACGGCGCCATTCACCGGGCCGCCGGGGCGGAACTGCTGGCGGAGTGCCGGACCTTGGGCGGTTGTGAGACGGGAGAGGCCAAAGTCACCCAGGCCTACCAGCTGCCCTGCCGGTATGTGATCCACACCGTGGGGCCCATCTGGCATGGCGGGCAGCGGGGTGAGCGGGAGAAGCTGGTTTCCTGCTACCGTACCAGCCTGAAGCTGGCCTGGGAGAAAGGGTGCGCCTCGGTGGCCTTCCCACTGATCTCTGCTGGGGTGTATGGATATCCCAAAGAGCAGGCCCTGGAAGTGGCAGTAGAGACCATTCAGGCCTTTTTGCAGGAGCACGACATGCAGGTGATCCTGGTGCTCTTTGACCGTGTGGTGGTCCAAATTGCCCAGGAGAAGTATTTGGATCTTTGGGAGAAATAAAAGCAGAACCCAAGCACTGTTCATGAGAAGAGAATGATTAGGTTTATTCAGAGACCTTTGTGTGATAACGGCCTTTGGGTGCAGAGCATAACCGTAAGCCTCAATTTGGCTTGCGGTTATTTTCTGGTTGATTTGAAATGACACAGAGATATAAAAGAAAGCCTGTTTGGCAGGCAAGAGATTTTGTTTGACAAATTGAGGTGCCATATATTATAATGAACAACGTTCAAGTTGAGGTGATGGAATGAACACGGTTGTCACATCCAAGGAGGAAATTTTAAAAACCAGCCGGGAACTGATTCAGCAGCATGGCTGGTCGGCGGTTAATATCCGCTCTGTTGCGGCAGCCTGCGGCGTGTCAGTGGGATCAATCTATAACTATTATGACTCGAAAGCAGCGTTGGTTGGAGCCACAGTGGAAAGTGTCTGGTGCGAGATTTTTCACCGCCCGGAGGATGGCACGGTGTTTCAGGACACGCAGGCTTGTATTACCTGGATGTACGGACGTATGGAATACGGCTGTAAACAGTATCCTGGTTTCTTTACCCTTCATTCTTTAGGCTTTATGCGGGAGGATAAAACAGACGGAAAACGGCGAATGCAACAAACCTGGCAGCATATCTTAGAGGGACTCTGTTCGGTCTTAAAGAGGGATGCCAATATTCGCCCCGATGCTTTTTCCGAAGAGTTTACCCCGGAGAAATTTGCAGATGTGCTCTTTTCCCTGATGCTGTCTGCTTTGCTGCGCCAGGACTATGACCCGAGTGCGGTGTTGGAAATCGTCCGCAGGACCCTTTATTAAATTCCCACTGAGGTGTGGGAATTTTTTATCCTGGAAACTGAACAATGTTCAAAAAGGAGGTAGTCTATGAAAGTAAAACGAAATACTCTGCTGCTTCTGGCATGCCTGGTGTGGAGCGCGGCAGGTTTTAACATTCTTCGTATTGGCTTGCTCGCCTATCCCTCGTATCGGTCTGTGCTGAATTTCCTGTTGTCCGCTTTGGTTTTTGCTGTATTTCAGAAATTTATTTTTGGAAAGTTGGTCAAAAAGCACACGGCCAGAATCCATGCCTATCTGGAAGAGCGGCACTTTTTTCTAAAATTCTTCGATCGGAAAGCATTTGCTATCATGGCAGTGATGATGACCGGGGGGATTAGTCTGCGGGCGAGCGGATTGGCACCGGAGCAGTTTATCGCGGTCTTTTATACCGGGCTGGGGGCGTCTCTGCTGCTAGCCGGATTGTTGTTTGGCCGTAACTATTGCCTATCAAATGCAGAATCAGAACCGCTTGAAGCTGGAGAACATTCATTCCACAACCCTGCGTTACCAGGAAGCATACGAAAGAAATGAATCGTTCCAAATGGTTGGAGCAGTCCAGGAGTATGCCGATGCGTTTGGTGTGATTTTGGATGAAGAGAATCAATCAGTCTTTGATAGTTCGTTTGGCGTATTACCGGGGGAGTGGGTCGACCGGGCCATCGAGCTGACCCGCGGGCGGGAAGAAGGACAAATCGTATTGGATGGGAAGCAGTATCTGTTTTCAAAAGTTCCCGCTTATGTGAAGGTAGATTCTGCATCCGAAGATACTGACATTGAGCAGTTCAGCCAGATTGCTTTTTTGGATATTACGGCGTCAAGGCAAAGCCTGCGGGAACTATTGGCAGCCTTTGTAGGTGTGGGACTCCTCACGCTGCTGGCTATGCTGGGGATCAGTACCCTGTTTGCCAAACGGGCGGTCGCTCCCATAAGTGAAATCTTTCATATTGTCACCATCAATATGATCGAAAATAAATTTCGCCTCCTGCTTACTACCCTGGGCATCATCGTCGGCACTATCACCATCATTCTGGTCATCGCCATCGGGAAAGGCGGCGAGCAGGAGGCGGCAAAGCAATTTTCTAACCTCTCCGCCGACACCATCTATGTGAATCTGGATTACACAGCGTTGGGAACTGGAAAAGACATTACCACGGTGGAAAAACTGACACCGGAGCTGATGGAAACCATCATGGAAGAAAGCACTACTTTGCAAGGCATGTACCTGCGGGCCAGCGGCTTTCAGGAAGTGACGTATAATTCCAAAAAGCAATCCGCCAATCTGGTGGGCGTCACCCCAGGCTATGCGGAAATCTCCAATATTTCGTTTGAGCAGGGTACTGACTTCGGAGAAATAGATTTCGAGGATGGCGAGCGTGTCGCTGTCATCGGCAGCAAAATCGCAGAAAAACTGTTTGGAACCGAGGAAGCAGTGGGTAGTTACATAAAAATTGGGGATGCCCGGTATCAAATCATAGGCCTTTTGAAACGCAGCGAGGATGGTTTGCAGGGCGTGGATATGGACAGTAGTATTTTTATCCCCTATTCTGCGATGGAGAGGGACGAACTGCTGGACCCCTATGCCACAACACAGGCGGTTGGGAAGGCGTTCAGCATCCGTGAAATCGAAAAAGCAAAAAAAGAAATCATGAGCACCTTGAACTACTACATGACTGAGGCAAGCGTCTATACCGTATCCGACGCAGGCACACGAATCGAAGCTGCCACCGCATCGGCTACCACCATGAAGCTGCTTTTGGTATCGGTGGCCGTGATCGTTTTTGTGGTAGGTGGAATCGGGATCATGAATGTTATGTTTGTAACGGTGAAAGAGCGCACCAAGGAAATCGGTATTTTGAAAGCACTGGGGGCCAAAGGAAAAGACATTTTGTTTCAGTTTCTGCTGGAATCCTTTTGCATCGGTGTGTTTTCCGGTGTAGTAGGCGTGGCGTTGAGTTTCCCCGTCATCACTTTGATGGGCTTTACCGAGATTCCTGTCTATCCTTCTTGGGATGGAAAAGTTGTGGCGTGCCTGTTTGCGGTTGCCACCAGTACATTGTTCGGGTTCTACCCGGCGTACAAGGCTTCTTTGCTGATGCCGGTCCAGGCGTTGGCAGAAGAATGATAAAAAATGATGTGAAGGAGATAGAATAATGAAAAAGCGGATTGTAACTGTACTTGCCCTGACCCTGACCTTTGCTCTGGCTGCCTGTTCCGGAGGACAGACGAAGACGCCCGAAAGTTCCGTTCCCGAGCAAACAGAAACCTCTTCGGGGGACACCGCAGCGATCCAGAGCTATATGGGGCAGGTGTCGGATAAGGTGGGCAATGATATTACCGTAAGCCTGGGTGAGATCGTTCTGGACAGCGGAGATGGCTCCGGGGAATCCTACTATGTAGATGAAAACGGAGAGCCCCGGCCGTCAGACGGAAACGATGTTGGCGCAGGCGATGGCGCAATGATTATGGTCCCGGCTCCGGACGATGCTGCCGGAGACGGAACGGAGGGCAGTGCTGGAGCGGCTCCCGCAGAGCAGCTTCCCATCGAATTTACCGGAGAAGTGCGGGAGTTTATTATCCCTGCCGGAGCAAAAATCACCAATGCAATGGGAAAAGAGGTCAGCTTTGACAATGTGACCAAGGGCAGCCTGGTGCAGCTGATCGTAAATGAAACCACCGGCGTGGTGCAGCAGCTGATGGTGATGTAACATGATCTGCCTGGAGGATGTCAACAAATCCTATCGGATGGGTGAAAATTCCCTGCATGTGCTGAAAGATGTATCACTGCAAGTAGAACGGGGGGAGTTTGTATCCATCCTTGGTGCATCGGGCAGCGGGAAGTCCACGCTGATGAACATTATCGGCTGCATGGATACCCTGGACACAGGGCGCTATACCATTGACGGGATCTCTGTGGAGCAAAGTGAACCGGATGTGCTGGCCGCCATTCGAAATGAAAAGATCGGGTTCATTTTTCAGAAGTATCATCTGATCCCAAAGTATTCGGTGCTGCAAAATGTAATGATGCCGCTGCTGATCCGGGGAACAGACCGCAAAAGCGCCCAAGAAAAGGCGGAGGAGATTCTGGAGATGGTGGGCCTGGAACAGCGGAAAATCCACAAGCCCAACGAGCTTTCCGGCGGCCAGCAGCAGCGGGTTGCCATTGCAAGGGCACTGATTACCCATCCGGCTGTTTTGCTGGCCGACGAGCCGACCGGTGCATTGGATTCCAGAACCGGGCAGGAAATCCTTGCATTGTTTCGTGATCTGAACCGGCAGGGCAATACCATCATCCAGATCACTCATGACAGCAATGTGGCGAAAGCTGGAAGCAGAATATTGACTTTAAAAGATGGAGTTCTGCTTTGATAATGTCTATCTTCACGAGTGCTTGGGTGCAATGCATTCCACAGGAACAAAAAAGGCAGGTAGTGCAATTGCACTGCCTGCCTTTTTTAAGATACTTCCGTGAAAACAACGGAAGCTTTTAGATTGGAATTCAGCGGCCCTGGAAGATGCGGGTGAGCTGGATGAGCAGGGTAGGAGCAAAAGCCAGACCCAGCACACACAGAAGGTCAAAGCCGTTGAGGGGAGAAACCAAGAACAGGCTCTCCATGGCGGGGACAAACAGCACCAGAGCCAGCAGCAGGATACCTACGCCGAAAGCCATGAGAGAGTACACGTTGCTGCCCAGACCAAGCTTGATGATGGACTCCTTGCCGCGGCAGTTAAAGCCGTGGAACAGGCGGGCCAGGGTGAGGGTGGCAAAGGCCATGGTGCTGGCCAGAGCGGGGCCGGACTGGTTCAGACCGATATAGAAAGCGACCATAGAGGCGATGCCGATCATCAGGCCCTGACCAAACACCCGGGTGAGCATAGGCTTATCCATCATGGAAGCATTGGGGTCGCGGGGAGGCTGGTCCATCAGACCGGGACGCGCGGGCTCCATGCCCAGCGCGATGGCGGGCAGACTGTCGGTGAGCAGGTTGATAAACAGCAGGTGTACCGGCTGGAAGGGGACGCTCAGCCCGGCAATGGAGGCGTAGATGACGGCCAGAATGGCGCCCATGTTGCCCGAGAGCAGGAACTGAATGGCGTTGCGGATGTTGGCATAGACGCTGCGGCCGTTGAGTACCGCCTTGACGATGGTAGCGAAGTTGTCATCGGCCAGAATCATGGCGGCGGCATCCTTACTGACCTCGGTGCCAGTAATGCCCATGGCCACACCCACATCAGCCTTCTTCAGGGCGGGGGCATCGTTGACGCCGTCACCGGTCATGGCGGCGATGCAGCCCCGGCGCTGCCAGGCGGTGACGATGCGGATCTTATGCTCGGGAGAGACTCGGGCGTAGACAGCAATGTGGGGGAGCTTCTGATCCAACTCCTCGTCGCTCATGGAGTCCAGCTCCACGCCGTCCAGGGACATATCGCCCTCACCGAAGATGCCGATCTGCTTGGCAATGGCGGTGGCGGTGACCTTGTGGTCGCCGGTGATCATGACGGTACGAATACCAGCCTTTTTGGCGTCGGCCACAGCCTGGATGCTCTCAGGCCGGGGCGGGTCGATCATGGAGATGAGGCCCACGAAGGTGTAGTCGGTCTCGTCTTCCAGGGTGAGCAGACGGGCCTCCTTCATGGGACGCAGGGCGAAGGCCAGCACCCGCAGACCGTTTTCCGACTGCTGGCGGTTGACCTGCTGGATCTGGGCGCGGAGCTCGGGAGTCATGGGGACAGGGCCGTTGGCGGTGAGTAGCTGAGTGGAGCGCTCCAGCAGCACGTCCATGGCGCCCTTGGTGTACAGGGTGGGGCCGTCATCGGTGTTGTGCAGGGTGCTCATCAGCTTGCGGTCGGAGTCAAAGGCCAGCTCGGCCAGACGGGGGTGCTGGGTGCGGTAGGCACGCTCCTCTACGCCGAAGCGTCCGCCCAGCTGAACCAGGGCAACCTCGGTGGGATCGCCCACGGAGGCGCCGGTCTCGTGGTCCATGGTGGCGTCGCTGTCCAGCAGAGCAATTTTCAGCAGGGTGCGCTGGGCATCGTTGGCCAGCTCCAGGTCGGTGCCGCGGGTGAGGACGCCGTCGGCCCAGATGTTCTGGACCGTCATGCGGTTCTGGGTGAGGGTGCCGGTCTTATCGGAGCAGATGACCTGGACGGAGCCCAGGCTCTCCACCGCCTTCAGCTCCTTGATAATGGCGTTCTGACGGGCCATCTTCTGGGTGCCCATGGCCAGCACGATAGTGACGATGGAGCTGAGAGCCTCAGGGATGGCGGCAACGGCCAGAGCCACGGCAAACATGAGGGAGTCCAGGATGGTCATGTGGCTGCGGAAGACAGACAGGAGGAAGACGCCGGCGCAGATGATCATGATGACCATGGCCAGCTTGCTGGAGAAGTCGTCCAGGTTCTTCTGCAGAGGAGTCTTGCGCTGCTGAGTCTGATTCATCAGGGTGGCGATGCGGCCCAGCTGGGTGTCCATGCCGGTGGCGGTAACTACCATGACAGCACGGCCGTAGGTGACCAGAGAGCCGGAGAAGACCATGTTCTTCTGGTCGCCCAGGGCGACCTTCTCGCCCTCAATGGCTTCATTGGTCTTTTCCACCGCTTCGCTCTCACCGGTGAGGGAGCTCTCATTTACCTTAAGAGACCAGCAGTTCAGCAGACGGCCATCGGCCACCACAAGGTCGCCGGCCTCCAGCTCGATGATATCGCCGGGGACGACCTGATCGCTGGGAATCTCCAGGCGTTGGCCGTCACGCAGCACTTTGGCGGAGGGGGCGCTCATCGCTTTCAGGCTTTCCAGGGACTTTTCAGCCTTAAAATACTGTACGGTGCCCAGAATGGCGTTCATAATGAGCACGGCGAAAATAACCAGGGTACTTTCCATGTTGCCGGAGAACATGGAGATGAGGGCGGCTGCAATCAGAATAGCCACCAGCAGGTCTTTGAACTGCTCGGCAAAGACAGCCAGCACGCTCTTTTTCTTGCCCTCGGCCAGCTGGTTGTGGCCGTACTGAGCCAGGCGCTGGGCGGCCTGGGCACTGGTGAGACCGTCTGAGGTGACCTGGAGGTGCTCCAAGGTCTGCTTGGGTGTCTTTTGGAAGAAGTTTTGATCCATAACACGTCGCCTTTCTTTCTCTGTTGTGAGGAATAGTTTGTGCCGGAAGAAACAAAAAAGACCTTCCGGCAGTATGGAAATACTGCCGAAAAGTCTTGTTACCACCAAAATATGGGGGCCCACCCTGCCAGATTATCCGAAGACAATCGAGATGTTGACAAGGCGGCTTGCAACTACTCCCTTTTCACGCGAGAAGTACTATATCACAGGGAAATAAAAAAGGCAAGGGAAAATTCGCAGATTTTTAGGGAGAAGGAAATCGGAAGTTGAGACATATGCCAAATTGGGGCGAAAGAGGGATTACCTGGCTCCGTGATGGCCTTCACTTCCATGGTGACCGCCGGAATAGCCCTGACCACTGCCGGTATTCTGTCCACAGTCAGAGGAACTGCTGGCGTCCTGGCCGGATGACAGGTCGGACAGCCATTGACGCAGCTGGTGCATGGAGCATTCGCTTACCTGTTCTGTCGTGATGGAGGGATCCAGGGCCTGAAGCTGGAGCAGCATCTGATATTTGCTCAGAGACAGCCCCTCCTTCTGGGCCGCAGTGACCTGGGACCAGTCGGCGCTGGAACAGCTCCCGTGTCCTGCGCAGGACTGAGTATCTTCCATCAGGTCCTGGCAGTGCTGCTGGTTTTGTCCCGCCACGGTAACTGCCAGCTCCGTGCCGCTGTCCAGGGCCTGGGATACCTCCTGGCTGCCCAGAATGGCCTCCAGAGCATCGGTGTAGCTGAGATAGGTGAGCTCCAGCTTGTCGGCCAGTTCCTGGTCCTGGGCACTGTCTCCCTGGACCTGGAGCACCCGGTCAAATCGGTTCAGCGTCAGCTCCAAGGAAGGACCTGCCTCCACGCTGACGGCGGACACCGGAGTGAACCAGGCCAATGCACCGCCTGCCCCCAGAAAAACGACCAGTAGACAGGCGGCCGCCGCCAGCAGGCTGCGATAGCGGGGACGGGCGGGAGTGCGCCGTGTATGGAGATAGGCACGTGTGCGCTCCTTCAGCTCCGGACTGGCCTGGACGGCCTGAAAGGCATCATGGATCGGTCGGTTCAATGCGTTCACCTCCCAGCGTGCTGCGCAGCTGTTCCCTGGCCCGGGTCAGTAGAGTGTAGACGGTATTGGTGTTCTTGTGCAGGATCGCACCAATCTCTTTGGCGGTGTAGCCTTCATAGTAGTGCAGATACACCACGTCCCGGTATTTTGCGGGCAGAGAGAGGACGGCCTCCAGTACCTCCCGATGCTCCTGAGACAGCTGGTCAGGCTGGTCGGCCAGTTCATCCAGAGAGACGGTGCGGCTGCGGAAAAACCGTTTCAGCAGATCCCGGCAGGCGTTGAGCGTGACCCGGATGAACCAGGCCTTCTCGTGCTCGGGGCTTTCAAACACAGCGGAGCTGAGGATATATTTCAGAAACACGGTCTGAAAGATATCCTCCGTGTCGGCCGGATTTTTCAGATGCACCATGCAGAGCCGCCGTACCAGATCGGCATAGCGGTCGATGGCGCGGTTGGCCTCCTCTTCGCTGCGCATGTCCTCACCCTTTTACTTCGTTAATTCCAGCGGCCTCCCCTGTGGTGGCCGCCGCCGTGGTGGCCCTGGCCGCAGTTCTGGCCCAAATTGTCGCACACACCGTCGCCGTCGGTATCCCCATAGGCGCAGTTGCTGCCGTGGTAGTCGCAGATCCCGTCGCCATCCGCGTCCTGGTAACAGGTTTCGGAGTTCTGGCAGATCCCGGTACCATGTCCAAAGTGGCTTGCGGCCAAAGTCCCGGTGACAAGCAGGCCCAGCACCAGGGCGCTGACCAGCAAAATGGTAATCATCTTTTTCATACAAAAACCTCCCCGATCAAACTGGGGCTCTCTTTGCCCCTCATAAGCAATACGACTGAGGAGGGCGGATCCATTCACCGGAGAAAAATTTTTATTCCTCCGGATCCGCCAGCTGGAACTGCCCCAAACGCAAGGCGGCGGACAGGGAGAAGCGCCGCTCGACGCCGTCGGCAAAGCGTACCGAGATAATGTCGCCGGAGCGGGAGACGACCTGACCCGGACCGAAGCTTCGGTGGAACAGGGCAGCGCCGGGGACGCAGCGGCGGGAGGTCTGTTCTATGGCTACCAGGTCCGGTACCGCCCGGGGGGAGAGGGGAGCGGCCTTTTTGGCCTCCTCCTTGGATTTAGGGAAGAGGGAGGAGGCAAAACGGCTGGTGAGCTCACTGCGGCGGAAACGCATGACCCAAAGCTCTTCCTTGGCCCGAGTCATGCCCACATAGAAGAGTCGCCGTTCCTCCTCGTAGGCGTCCAGTTCCTGGGAGGAGGCATCGGGACCGGGGAGCGTTTTGGGCAGCAGACCGTCGGCCACATCCATTAAAATGACCCGTTTGTACTCCAGCCCCTTGCTGGAGTGAATAGTGGAGAGGATAAAAGGACAGTCATGTTGAGACGATCCAGCCCGTACCAGCTCCCGCAGTACCTCCAGCCGCTCCAACAGGCCGCCGGGAGTGGGCTCATTGGCCCCCAGAGCCTCCAGAATTTGCGTTTTGCTCTGATCCATGCCCCGCTGCTCCAGATAGTCCCCGTATCCCATAAAGTGGACGATGCGGTACACACCCCGGTCAGCCCGCTGGGTGAGCAGGTTGGCCATATGGGTCTGGAGGGCCTTGCACTGGCGGCGGGTCCAGGGGGATGTACCGGGGAGCGAAGCAACCAGTTCCAGAATGGGAGAGGTATCCGGACCGCACTGGGCCGCCGCCTGTTCGGCCACCGCCCGGCTGATCCCAGCCCCCAGCTTGTAGTAGACCCGCAGGAAGGCATCTCCATCCCAGGGGTCCTGAGCCAGAGTAAGGATATCCACAATATCCCGCACCACCCGGTGGGTGAAAAAGCCGCTGTCCACCTGGCGGCAGCGGTAGGGAATACCCTGGCGTTCCAGCAGATCGATGAGGGGCAGGGCGCTATCGTTGTCCCGGTAGAGGATCGCAGTCTCCTCTTTGCAGTCCTGGGCTACCTGGGCCAGATAGCGGTATTGGGCGTTGCGGTCCTGGACCCAGATCTCTTTCAGGGCCGGCCCCTCTCCACGCACCGCCTTCATGTGTTTGGGACGGCGGTTTTTGTTTTGCTCGATGAATTTCTGGGCAGCGGCCACAATGGGACGAGTGGAGCGGTAGTTCTGCTCCAGATAGAGTACCTTTGCACCGGGATAGATGGATTCAAACTGGGTGAGAGCCTGAGGGTAGGCGGCCCGAAAGCCGTAGATGCTCTGGTCCTCGTCGCCCACCAGAAAGAGGTTGCCGTTTTGTCCCGCCAGCAGTCGGAGAATGGCATGCTGGATTTTGGAGGTGTCCTGGGCCTCGTCCACACAGAGGTAGGGGTAGCGGCGGCGGAACTGCTCCAAAAGCTGAGGAAACTGCTTTAAAATCCGGTGGGCATAGATCATCTGGTCGTCGTAGTCCATGAGCTGGTGGGTGCGCAGCAGGCGGCAGTACTCCTGGTAGATGGGAGGAAACTCCACCCCCTCCACCTCTACCTGTTCCAGATCTTCACCGGAAATCATGCTGTTTTTCACATAGGTGATGGCGGTCTGTACCGCCTTGACGGTGCTCTCCGAGGCAAATTCCCCGCTCTGCCGCCGGCAGATCTCCCCGATAATGGCCGCCTGGCGTCCGGTGTCCTCCAACAGCTGAAAGGCCTGGCGGCCCTGGGTGCGCTCATAGGCCCGAATGATTCGGTTGCACACTCCGTTGATGGTGCGAAACTCCAGCCGGTCGGCCAGAGGTTGGCCGAAGAAGGCGGCGAAGCGCCGGGACATGTCCCGGGCGGCGGAGACGGTGTAGGTCATGGTGAGGATGTTCTCCGGTGGGACGCCCTGGGCAATCAGATAGCCGATGCGGGAGACCAGCACCGTGGTCTTGCCGCTGCCCGGTACCGCCAACAGCAGCACCGGTCCGGAGAGGGCCTGAACGGCCTCTTCCTGCTGGGGATTAAGATTTAAGTGGTATTGGGTTTTGAACTGAGCGAAGGTCATGAGGTTCTCCTGAAAACCGGGAGGGCAGCGCCCTCCCGGGAAATAAAAAAGTTATGGGGCAATGGCCACTTTGATCACATTGTCCCGGCGGTGTTCAAACAGATCGTAGGCCGCGGCAATGTCTTTGAGTGGGTAGGTGTGGGTGATGAGGGGCGTGGTGTCCAGCTTGCCCTGGGCAATGAGGGAGAGAATCTCTCCACAGCGGCAGCCGTCCACTCCGCCGGTCTGGAAGGTGAGGTTTTTTCCGTACATGTCCGGGAGCGGGAGCACCTGGGGCGCGTCGTACAGGGCCACCACGGTGACAATGGCGTTGGGACGGGCGCAGGACCAGGCCAGAGTGAAGGTGTCTTCGCTTCCGGCCACTTCCAGTGCCCGGTCAGCACCTCCGTGGGCACTGTGGGCACGAACAAAATCGGCGGCCTGCTCCGGCTCCACGGTCAGCACCTGGGGGTAGTGCTTTTCCACAAAAGAGCGGCGCTGGGGGTTCTTCTCACAGACGATGACCTGCCGGGGATGTTTCAGCAGCACACACTGGAGGGTGCACAGGCCGGTGGGACCGGCCCCGATGACCAGCACCGTATCTTCGTGGCCGATCTGGGCAATGTCAGCGGCCCAGTAGCCGGTGGCCAGGATGTCCCCTACAAAGAGGGCTTGTTCATCCGTGACCCCGTCGGGAATTTTATCCAGCCCTTGGTCGGCATAGGGGACCCGGACATACTCCGCCTGGCCTCCATCGATGCGGCAGCCCAGAGCCCAGCCGCCGTTGGGGTCGGTGCAGTTGTTGACCCAGCCGTGCTGGCAGAAGAAGCACTCGCCGCAGAAGGTCTCCACATTGACGGTTACCCGGTCGCCGGGGCGCACGGTGGTGACGGCGGAGCCCACCTGCTCTACCACGCCCACCATCTCGTGGCCTACCGTGATGCCGGGCACCGCCCGGGGCACCGAGCCGTGCTTGATGTGCAGGTCGCTGGTGCAGATGCTGGACAGGGTGACCCGGACGATGGCGTCCCGGTCATCCTGCAAGGTGGGCTTGGGCTTCTCCATCAGGGCAAAGGTACCTTGTTTTATGTAGGTATAGGCCAGCATGGCGGGATTCCTCCTTGCAGAATGGAGGCGGCCTTCTGGCCGCCGTCGTATTTAAGATCAGTATACCACACAAGGGAAAAACTTGCACCTTCTTTGGCTTTTCTCTTGACAATATCGATATTCGATTATATACTGAACGTGAAAATAACGATATTCGATATAAGAGGGGTGAGGGTGGTGCCACGGGCAAAATTTCAGACGTTGACGGAGCAGATGTACTACATTCTCCTGTGCCTGAGCCGGGAAAACTGTGGTATGGATGTGATGGACCAGATCCCCGCCATGACCGGAGGGCGTGTCCGGGTGGGACCGGGTACCCTCTACAACCTGTTGGAGCAGTTTGTGGAGGCGGAGATGATCCGGGAGACCCGCTGTGAGGGCCGCCGCCGCAGCTATATTTTAACGGAGAAGGGGCGGGCGAGACTAGACGAGGAATACCGCCGCATCTGCCAGCAGCAGAAGGACTATGAGGCCATGTTCCGAGAGGAGGGTGCACCATGAAGAGAACTCGAAGAGATTGGATCCCGTTTTCGTTCTATGACCACACGGGAATGGAGAAGCATCTGGAGAAGATGGCACAAAAAGGGTGGATGCTGGAGGAGCTGACCAGTTTCGGTTGGAAATACCGGGAAATCCAGCCCCAGGAGCTGCACTTTTCGGTTCCCTTCGACACCCGGGCCTCGGAATTTGAACCGGAGCCCACGGAGGAGCAGTATACCTTCCAGGAGTTCTGCCAGCGTTCGGGGTGGAAGCTGGCCGCGGCCTCGGGGCAGATGCAGGTCTTTTACAACGAGGAGGAGGACCCACTGCCCATCCAGACCGACCCGGAGATGGAGGTGCGGATGGTGGACAAACGGGCCCGGCGAATGGCGCCATTCTATGTGATCTTCTTGGTGTTGGGATTCCTGATTGGGGGAGGCTGGTGCTACTCTCTCGTCTATACTCCCATCAAAGCACTGACCACGCCCAGTGGAGTTTTGCTTGGACTTTCCTGGCTGTGCCTGTTTGTTTACAGTGCCGCAGATCTGATCGTCTATTATACTTGGCGGCGGCGTGCGCTAGCTGCCGCCCAGCGGGGAGAGTTTTTGCCTACCCGAGGATGTCACAAGCTAATGTATGTGGTGCTGGTAGTGATTGCTCTGGGGCTGGTATACTGGTTTGCTACGGAGCGCAGACCCGGAATGCGCTTTTTGACAGGAGGGATGCTGCTGGCCTATGTGGTGATATTCCTGGCGGTAAATGGAACGAAACAAGTAATGAAACGGAAAAAGGCACCGGCCACTCTGAATCGAACAATTACAATTTGTGTGGATATTTTGCTGGCGGTGGCACTGGTAGGAATGATAAATAAGATTTTTATACAGGGTATCTACAACGGGGACTTTTCCATAGAGAAGCAGATCGAGGCACCCTTGGCTGCCAGCGATCTGACCGGAGTGGACGAAGAGAAATACCTCACCACCGTTAGTGTGGAGATGACCCCATTCCTGGACCGGCGGGAGGTGTGGAGCCGTACCGGCTTTGACCAGGCGGAAGAGCTGCCTGGGATGGAGTACGTTCTGGTAAATGTCCATGTGCCCTGGATCTACGACGCCTGTTTTCGGGAACTGTGCCGGGATTCGGTGGTGGATGTAGCCTTTCCTATACAGAAAGAGTATACCTGCGTTCAGTATGAGACAATCGATCCCACACCCTGGGGAGCGGATGAGGTCTACCAGTTTAGTCTGGAAGGAGAACTCCAGCAAACATATATTTTGTGCTGGCAGGATAAGCTGGTCCAGTTGAAGGCGGACTGGGACCTGACGGCGGAACAGATGGCCGTGGCCGGGGAGAAGCTGGTAAACGCATAAGTAAGAAAAATCGGTGGAGTTTTGAAAAACTCCACCGATTTTTTTAGTGTTTGGGCCGGGCTTTGAACAGCAGGGCGGCCAGAAAGCCGAAGAAGATGGCGGCGGCCACACCGCCTGCCGTGGCCGCGGCTCCCCCGATAAAAGCCCCCAGCAGGCCGTGCTGCTGTACCGCCTCCCGCGCTCCTTTTGCCAGGGTATAGCCAAACCCGGTGAGGGGAACGGTGGCACCTGCTCCCGCCCAATCTACCAAGTACTGATAGAGGCCGGAGCCCCCTAAAATCACTCCGGCGGTGACATAGCAGACCAGAATTTTGGCTGGGGTCAGTTTCGTGCGGTCAATGAGGATCTGACCCAGAGCGCACAGCAGCCCACCGCACAAAAAGGCATTGAAGTATTCCATGGAAGGTCACCTCTCAATTGGTGTTTGGACGCTGGGCCGACAGGGCCACGGCGTGGCAGATCCCCGGTACCGACTCCCCCTGAAGGGAGGAGGTAGGGGAGTGGAGAGCTCCGGTGGGGCAGAAGAGAATGTTCTGCCACTTGCCGCTGCGCAGCCCCTCTACCAGATAGCCGGTGAGCACGCTGGCGCAGCAGCCGCAGCCCGACCCTCCGGCGTGGACGTCCTGGCGCACCCGGTCGAAAATAAGCAGGCCGCAGTCGGTGTGGCGGTCGGACAGGTCGATTCCGTCCCGCTGGAACAGTTCCAGCAGCAGCGTGCGGCCCAGCTCCCCCAGGTCGCCGGTAACGATGAGATCATAGAAGTCTGGGGAGCGGCCGGTGTCCCGCAGATGGGCGGAAATCGTCGAGTAGGCGGCGGGCGTCATGGCGGCTCCCATGTTATTGGTGTCGGTGACCCCCTTGTCCACAATCTGACCTGGCGTCACATGGGTAATATAGGGCCCAGGACCCTCCTGGTCCAAAATCACCGCTCCAGCCCCGGTCACGGTCCACTGGGCGGTTGGAGTGCGCTGGCTGCCGTACTCCAGAGGGGTCCGGTACTGCCGCTCTGCCGTACAGAAGTGGGAGGAGGCCATGACCCCCGCCCGACGGCCAAAGTCTCCATCCAAGGCCATAGAGGCCAAAATCAGTCCTTCGCCCATGGTGGAGCAGGCCCCGTACAGGCCAAAGAAGGGGATATGCTGCTCCCGGGCGGCAAAGGAGGAGCCGATACACTGGTTCAGCAGGTCTCCGGCAAACAGCCAGTCCAGAGTGGAGGCACCCTGTCCCAGCTTGTCCAGCGCCAGGGTGAGCGCCTTTTTCTGCATGGCGCTCTCCGACTTTTCCCAGGTGGACTCCCCAAAGGTATCGTCGCTGTCAATGAGATCAAAGGTCTTTCCCAGAGGGCCCTGCCCCTCCAGCTGTCCCACTACATTGGCGCAGGTCAGAAAGGAGGGGGGATGGGAGAGAGCCACGGTCTGCTGTCCCAGCTTTTTCTTGCTCATAGATGCCACCTCGCAACAAGGATGGTGCTAGGATTTCCAGAATGGGAAAAGTTATGCTCTGCCCCTGGAAAAAGAAAACAAGGTGGAGTATAATACAATAATTAACCATTTGAAGATAAACGGAGGAACTCCAGTATGAGTCAGGAAAAGACCCGCTTTTTATCCTATATTTGTCCCCGCTGCCGCCAGTCGGTGATTGTGGAAAAGGACGTGTTCGCGCTGGCCGCCTCGCCTACCCGCATCCAGTGTCCCTGCGGCCACTCTGAGCTGGACGTGGAGTTTCTGCCTCAGCGGGTGCGGCTGAAGGTGCCCTGTCTGTACTGTGGCCGGGAGCATCTGGTGTCCTGTTCGTCCACGGCCTTCCTGCGGGAGAAAGCGCTGGCCTTCTCCTGTGCCCAGTCGGGGCTGGACTGCTGCTATGTGGGCGAGGAAGGGCCGGTGTACGCCGCCACGGCCCGCCTGGAGCAGGCGCTGGACAAGCTGGAGGACGAAGGGGGAGAGCGCGGCGTATTCCTGGATGAGATGGTCATGGAGGAGGTCCTCTCCGAGATCCGGGATATCGCCGCCCGGGACGGCATCTCCTGCACCTGCGGCAGTCACAGCTGGACCTTCCAGGTCAATTACAGCTCGGTGGACCTCATCTGCAAGGAGTGCGGAGCCCAGATGCGCATCCCTGCCGGTACTGCCGACGATATTGACGATATCTGCTGCAAAACGCGGCTGCTGATCCGTGGAAAGGAGAACCAATGAGCCAGTTTTATGAGATGACCCTGCCCATCGACTCCCGGGATGTGGATGGAAGGGGATACTGCAAGGCAGGACCTCTGCTGGGACACCTGCAGGAGGCGGCTACCCAGGCCGCAGAACACGGCGGGTTTACCCGGGAAATCATTGTGAAGCGCTACGGTGCGTTCTGGATGCTTACCCGGGTGTGGTACCGTCTGGAGCGGCCCCTGCACTGGGGAGAAAATCTCACCATCCGTACCTGGCACCGGGGAGGCCGGGCGGCTACCATGTACCGGGACTATGACCTGCTGGCGGACGGCGAGCCGGTAGGGGAGTGCGTATCCATCTGGGTGCTGGTACGGGCCAGCGACCGGAAGATTTTGCGGCTGGAGAGTGTGGAGGAGCTGCAGAACACCGGCGGAGGAGAACTGTGCAAGACAAAGAAGCTGACCAAGCTGCGTCTGCCCCAGGAGATGGAGCCGGTCTGCCATCGCCGGATGCAGTACAGCGACACCGATATCAACGGCCATGTGAACAACTGCCGCTACGCCGACTTTGTCTGTGACGCCATGGAGATGCAGAATCTGGAGGAGGACAAGTTCCTCTCTCAGCTGCAGATCGGCTACCTGGCGGAGTGCCGTCCGGGGGATGAGCTGGAAATGCGGTTGGGGCAGGAGGGAGATATGCACTTTGTCCAGGGTATGGACGAGGAGGGCAAATCCCGCTTTGAGGCCTCGGTGATTTTTGGTGAAGTGCTTCCTTGACAAGGAATTCAAGGACAGGTACAATAAATCTATTACAGGTGTTTTTTGAGCCGATTTGCCCCTTTTTGGGGCGAACGAAAGGAAAAGGAGTTGTAGCTTATGGTCAATCAGGATGCTGCGCAGAAGTTCCTGAAGCAGGGCCTCACCTTTGATGATGTTCTGCTCATTCCTGCGGCCAGCGATGTGCTGCCCGCCGACGTGGACCTTCACACCCAACTGACGAAAAAGATCCGTCTGAATATTCCCCTCATCAGCGCCGCCATGGATACCGTTACCGAGTACCGCATGGCCATTGCCATCGCCCGTGAGGGTGGTATCGGTATCATCCATAAGAATATGTCCATCAGCCAGCAGGCTGAGCAGGTGGATATGGTCAAGCGCTCTGAGAACGGCGTTATCACCAATCCCTTCTGGCTGGCTCCCGGCCACACTCTGGCTGAGGCCGACGAGCTGATGGCCAAGTACCGCATCTCCGGTGTGCCCATCTGCGACAACGGCAAGCTCATCGGCATCATCACCAACCGTGATATGAAGTTTGAGACCGATATGAGCCAGCTCATCGACAACGTGATGACCAAGGAGAACCTGGTCACCGCCCCCGAAGGAACTACTCTGGCCGAGGCCAAGGAGATCCTGCGCAAGCACAAGATCGAGAAGCTGCCCATCGTGGACAAGGACTTCCACCTGAAGGGCCTCATTACCATCAAGGACATTGAGAAGGCCGAGGTGTATCCCAACTCTGCCCGTGACGAGAAGGGCCGCCTGCTGGTAGGCGCTGCTATCGGCGCCACCCACGATGTGCTGGACCGTGTGGCCGCTCTGGTTGAGGCCGGCGTAGACGTGCTGGGCCTGGATTCCGCCCATGGCCACACCCAGAACGTGCTGGAGACCGTCAAGCGCATCAAGGCTCTGTATCCTGATGTTCAGCTCATCGCCGGCAACGTGGCCACTGCCGAAGGCACCCGGGCTCTCATTGAGGCGGGCGCTGACTGCGTGAAGGTGGGTATCGGCCCCGGTTCTATTTGTACCACCCGTGTGGTGGCCGGTATCGGTGTGCCCCAGATCACTGCCATCTATGACGCTGCCCGCGTGGCCGCCGAGTACGGCGTGCCTGTCATCGCCGACGGCGGCGTGAAGTTCTCCGGTGATATCGTCAAGGCCATTGCCGCCGGCGGCAATGTGGTCATGATCGGCTCTCTGCTGGCGGGCTGTGAGGAGTCTCCCGGCGACACTGAGATCTATCAGGGCCGTCAGTTCAAGACTTACCGCGGCATGGGCTCCCTGGCTGCCATGAACCACGGCTCCAAGGACCGCTACTTCCAGGAGAACAACAAGAAGCTGGTTCCCGAAGGTGTTGAGGGCCGTGTGCCTTATAAGGGACTGACCAGCGAGACCATCTATCAGCTGATGGGCGGCCTGAAGGCCGGCATGGGTTACTGCGGCTGCCATACCATTGACGAGTTGCAGTCCAATGCCCAGTTCATCCAGATCACCGCTGCCGGTCTGCGGGAGTCTCACCCCCACGATATCTACATCACCAAAGAGGCCCCCAACTACACCATCAGCCCCGACTGATTCCTTTCATGAACGAAAAACTCCGCGCTCATTACGAGCGCGGAGTTTTTTTGTATCAATTGAGATGTGGTTTTAAAATGGAAAAAACGGAAAGATCAAAGCAGTGTGCCGCCGTTGTTAGTCAGAGCCTCCAGCACCTGATAGCGGTCCATCTGGAACTGCTTGGTCATGGCCAGAGCTTCCTCCATATCCAGGTCCACGATGTGGCCGTCCCGGGTGGCAATAATGCGGTTGCCCCGGTTGCTCAGCAGGGTCAGCACGGCCTCGTAGCCCATGCGGCTGGCAGTCTCACGGTCACGGGCGGTGGGGGAGCCGCCGCGCTGAATGTGGCCCAGCACGGTGACACGGGGATCGATACCCACCTCGTCGTGGATACGCTTGCCGATCTCAAAGGCGCTGCCTGCGCCCTCAGCCACTACCACCATGTAGTGGGTGGAACCAGCCAGACGGGCACGGCGGATCTTCTCCACCACGTCCTCCTGGAAGTCGACTTCACGCTCGGGGATCAGCACGGCCGTAGCGCCCACAGCAATGCCCACATACAGGGCCAGATAGCCGGCGTGACGGCCCATGACCTCAACCACGGAGCAGCGCTCATGGGACTGCATGGTGTCGCGCAGTTTATCGATACACTCAATGGCGGTGTTGCAGGCGGTGTCAAAGCCGATGGTGTAGTGGGAGCAGCCGATATCGTTATCGATGGTGGCAGGGATGCCCACCACGCTGATGTGGCTGCCCGCCTCAGCAGCCTGGCGGGAGAGAGCCAGTGCGCCGCGGAAGGTGCCGTCGCCGCCGATGGCCACAATACCGTCCAGACCCAGCAGCTTGCAGGTATTCAGAGCCTTAGCACGGCCCTCAGGATTCATGAATTCCATGCTGCGGGCGGTGTAGAGCATGGTGCCGCCCTTATTGATGATATGGCTGACGCTGGAGCCATCAAGCTGGACAAAATCGCTGTTAATAAGACCGTTCCAGCCTCTGCGGATACCCACACACTGGATCCCGTGGCTTACTGCGGTACGGACGACCGCACGGACGGCTGCATTCATGCCAGGAGCGTCGCCGCCGCTGGTCAGAACACCAATACGCTTCACCTTATTCTCCATTTGGAGCTCCTCCTTCGTCTGGCCGTGGCCAACATGTTCTCAGCATTGCTGCTAATTGTTTCGTAGTGTAAAAGTTGGCGGATATCAAGGCGCTTAAAATCGTCTTAATTATGTCACTGTACACGGCTTTGTGTCAAGAATATCCCGGCGCTTTCTTTCATTATTTCATAGAGTAGAAACAGATAGTCTATCCATTTTCAGGATAAAACAGGGGCTCGAAAAAAACTTTTAAAAAATTTCAATTTACCTGTTGACAATGGGCCGAAAATCTAGTATACTAGCGAAGCCGTCGCAAGTGAGGCGCACAACTCGGGAGCATAGCTCAGCTGGTAGAGCACATGCCTTACAAGCATGGGGTCACAGGTTCGAGCCCTGTTGTTCCCACCACTTCCCCCCCATGACTACCTGGCTCGGTAGTTCAGTTGGTTAGAACGCCGGCCTGTCACGCCGGAGGTCGAGGGTTCAAGTCCCTTCCGAGTCGCCACTTGCCTCTGTAGCTCAGTTGGTAGAGCAGGGGACTGAAAATCCCCGTGTCGCTGGTTCGATTCCGGCCGGAGGCACCAAGTGAACAAAGCCCTGGAGAGGGTTCCCCTCTCCAGGCAACATGCGAGTGTAGCTCATCTGGTAGAGCGCCACCTTGCCAAGGTGGAGGTAGCGAGTTCGAGCCTCGTCACTCGCTCCAATTTTTTGGAGCGGTTCCGCTCCAGATGGTGCCATAGCCAAGTGGTAAGGCAGAGCTCTGCAAAAGCTCCACTCCCCAGTTCAAATCTGGGTGGCACCTCCAGAATATCAAAACGCTATAGATGCCGTAGGCTGAACGCCTACGGCATCAAGCGTTTCCGGGCTTTTTTTGCTCGAAAATTTACCGATTATTCCATAGATGCCAAACGGCTGATTTCAGTAATCGCCCAGATTTGAACCCCTTTGTTCCGGGGTTCGGTGCAGGCTTCTATGCTTGGCGCCCTTTTTGAAGCAACTGGTTTCAAAAAGGGCGCTGATTTTACAATAAAATAATATACAACATTGAGGGCGCCGTTTTGTTGGTCTTGATACCATCAGAGCGGCGCCCTTTTTGCGTTCTCCCAAAATTCAAAAAGGGCGCCAGCCCAAGGAGGTAAGGAACATGAAAAGAGATCGGTATTTTAAGGAACTAGCCCTCGTCCTGGGGCGGGCTGGTTTTACTCTCCTGCCCCAGGAAAATGATTCTCTGCCGGTGGAGTATCAAGGCCAGCGATTATGCCGGGTCAATGATCAGGGGAATGTTTTCTACCGTCAGGAGGATGTGAACTTGCCTGAGCGAGAACAGGCATGTGCCAAGGTTACAGATATGGCCGGAACAGTTCTGGAATATATGAGCCATTTGGAACACGCCCCAGTTCTCCAGGCGATAGGATTGTCGGAGCCGTATCAGTCCCTCGCTGAATTCAACGGTACTGTGTTGGCTGGTCGGCAGACCGAAAAGGGCGCTAAGTTTGTGACCTGGGACTGGGACTTCAACCACACTGGTCTGAACCATGGCCACTATTATGAAGGGAACTATGCGGGAGCCAAACGGGACTTTGCAATCCGCGCTGGCTTGATACCGGATGAACGCCAGTTTACAGCCGAGCAGCTCATAGAAATCTATCAACAGAGCGCTTACATCCGTTTTAGCTGCACTCTCCCAGAGAATCAGGAACGGATCATAGACGAGATTCAACAGCGGATACAGGAACTGGTTCCAGACTGTGAGGAGCGGATTACTCACAGTATGGAAACCAACACAGGTTCTTGTTTCGAACAAACTATGTAACAACATTGATTGGGGTGAAAATATGAGAATGGTAGCAATTTTAAAAAACAATGACCATCCTGAATACGGAGAGGTTTCCATGCCTCTTCCCATCAAGGCCAGTGAATATGGCCATTGCATGGAACTGCTTTCTTCCTTGGGCATTGGCGATGCTCTGAACAAAGACTGCCAGGTTGAAGAACTTACAAGGGCATACCCGACCCTCCGGTGTCTGGAAGGCTGCAAGGTCAACATTGATGAGCTGGACTACCTGGCAAAGCGTCTGGATGGATTTGATGCTGTCGAGATTTCCCAATTTCAGGCTATGGCAGATAAGCTGAAGCTCACGGATATGAAAGACCTGATTACGCTAACAAGAAAATCGAGGACTTGGACAACCGCCGCAAAACGCTGTCCAAGGCGATTGCAGACCTGTCCGTTGAAACGCTGTCCTCCCAGCAGATTGAATTGCTGTCCGGTTATCTGGACGATTGGGAGAACATCAGCTTTGAGGACAAAAGGAAAGCCGCTGACGGCCTGATTTCATCAATCAGCGCAACCAGCGACTATGTAAAAATAGAGTGGAAAATATGACCTATTTTCCACTCCGTCAAATCACTTGTTTCTTTATACCGCTTGTAGCCCCTTGTAAACCGTTGCTTGCGTCGGTTGTGCGAACAAGGCAAACTCACAGACAAAGAGGCCAAACGAATTCTCTCCAGAATTGCTGTCCAAACAGGTGCAGACCTTATTATTTCTCTCTGAATGGTTGATGTTTTCATAGATATTTCTCTAAAAGTGTGGTAGTGTTTGTGTCGCGCAGGAGGTGAAGCAGCATGGCAAAAAACCGGCAAACCGAGGGAAGTATGGCACTGCAGGAAAAGAGGTGCCGGGTCATTACCATTGAGGCAACCCAAAGCCCCCAAAATATCAAATTACGGGTGGCAGCCTACGCCCGCGTTAGTTCCGCTTCTGATGATCAGCTTAACTCCTTCGCTGCTCAGAATCGGTACTACATCAGCTTGATCTCTAGTAAAGAAAACTGGAGCCTGGTGGACATATATGCCGACGAGGGCATAACCGGGACTTCAACAGAAAAACGAGAGGACTTCCAGCGGCTCCTGGCAGACTGCCGCAGAGGTTTGATTGACAAAGTGTTGGTAAAGTCCATCTCCCGCTTTGCCCGCAACACCAAGGAATGCCTGGAGGCCATCCGGGAGCTGAAAGCACTGGGAATCGGGATTTGTTTCGAAAAAGAAAACATCGACACCTCAACTATGTCCGGTGAAATGATGACAGCATTGTTCGCCTCCTTTGCCCAGGCGGAGAGCGAAAGCACATCACAAAATATGCGCCTTGGCATTAAGATGCGGATGATGAATGGAGAATTTAATACCTGCTTGGCGCCGTATGGCTATCGCTTGGAACATCACAAATTGAAAATTATACCGGAGGAGGCTGTTGTAGTACGAAGGATATTTATCGATTATCTCAATGGAAAGACCTCCCGAACTATCGCGCAAGAATTAAATGCGGAATATCCGCAGCGCAGACCCTGGAGACGTGAGCGGATTGAATATATGTTAAAAAATGAGCGCTACGCAGGAAATGCACTGTTGCAGAAGCGGTATAGGACAAATTTCTTCCCTCCAGAGCAAAAGCGGAATAGGGGAGAGAAGGAAATGTACTTTGTACCAAACAGCAATGATTCCATTGTAGATATAGAACTATTTGATCGAGTTCAAAAGCTCCGAGCTAAGCGAGAGGTGATACGTGCAGCAAATCCGCGCTGCTTGTCCGGCAAACTGCGTTGTGGGGTGTGTGGAAACACATTTCGCTGGAAAAAGCAGAATCAAAAGATGTATTGGTCCTGCAGAACCCATGAAGAAGATGCGGGAGCCTGTGCGATAACGCAGATTCCCGAAGTGGAAATTCAGAACGCGTTCTTCCGCCTCTATTATAAACTTAAACATCATGGAGCCCCTATTTTCACCTCAATGCTTACCGCGCTCCAAGCCGTTCGCAACCGCCGGATGCTCTGGAGTATGGATATTATTGAACTCAACAAACAAATATCTGAACTTGCCAGTCAGAATCAGATGTTGGCCAAGCTGAAACAGCAGGGCCTCATTGATTCTGACATTTTTATATTCCAGAGCAATGAGTTGACCGAACAGTTCCGCACTGCAAAGCGGAAAAAGGAGAGCCTCCTGGCCGTTGATGGCGACAATACCATCGTCCAAACGCGCGAGCTGATGGAAATCCTGGATGATGGCCCGGACTTCCTTGACAGCTTTGATGCGGAGCTGTTCGGTGAGCTTGTTGAAAAGATTATTGTGGAAAGCAACGAGCAAATCCGATTCCGCCTGAAAAATGGGCTGGAGTTAACAGAAACCATGGAAAGGACGGTGCGATGATGGGAAACCGAAAGCAGCCCTTTGGATATAGAGTTATTATGGGGGAAATTGTGATCCATCCCCAGGAGACAGAACTGGTGGAGCATATCTTCCGGAAATATCTTGCCGGGGCTACCTTCAGTACCTTGGTCGAGGAGCTGCGAGAACAATCCATCCCATATAGCGAAGGGAAAGTCTGGAATAAAAATATGGTGGCCCGGATTCTGGAGGATGAACGGTATACTGGAAAGCATGATTACCCACCAGTGATTGACCAGGAGATCTTAACAAGGGCACTTGCAAAGCGACGCGCAAAGCATGTTCTGTCTCAAAAAACACAGGCTCAGAAAATTCTTCGCCGACTCAGTGGGCAAGCTGCTACGAAATCAATGGAAGTTCAGGTGCTGAATCTGCTGAATCGTCTGGTTACATCACCAGATCGAGTTAAGCTGCCGGAAACAATGCCCTCCAATCAATCTGAGGTACATAAATTGCAGCACGAACTAGAGCAGGTGATGGAGGAACAGCCAATTGAGGAAGAGAAAGCCCAAAAGCTGATTTTATCTATGGCCGCCGCTCAGTACACAGCAATCACTTCCTGTGAATATGAAACCATTCGCCTGCGCAGGGTGCTTTCCAGACATGCGATCATGGCAGAGCTGGATGCGGAATTGCTGCAAAGTATTGTGGCGGCAATTCACTGTTATGCGGATGGTACACTGGATGTTTACTTAAAAAATGACCAAATCATAGGAAGGGGAGATATGTAATGAGGGAAAGCGCCGCCAAGGTCATCATCATCCCTGCAAAGCCGGAGGCCGCAGCCCAGCAGACTGTCAAACGGCAGCTTCGCGTGGCGGCATACTGCCTTGTCTCCACAGATGACGAGGAACAGCTCACCAGCTATGAGGCCCAGCAAAACTACTATACAGATAAGATCATGACCAACCGAGATTGGACTATGGCCGGAATCTTTGCAGATGAGGGCATCACAGGCACCTCAGCACGAAAAAGACCTGAGTTTCTAAGGATGATTCGGATGTGCAAGCAGAAGAAGATCGACATTGTCCTGACGAAATCCATCTCCCGATTTGCCAGAAATACGGTGGACTGCCTGAACTATATCCGAGCGTTGCGGGCGCTGGGAATCGCGGTCATCTTCGAAAAGGAAAATATCAATACGCTGGAGGCAGACAGCGAGATTCTCATTACCATGCTTGGGGCCTTTGCTCAGTCCGAGAGTGAAAGCATCAGCGCCAATGTCCGCTGGGGAAAGCGGCAGGCCATGCGGGAAGGAAAAGCCAACATCCAATATGACCGGCTGTACGCTTATAAAAAGGGGGATGATGGGAACCCAAGAATAATTCCAGAACAGGCAGAGGTAGTTCGATCCATCTATAACCAATACCTGACCGGAGCCAGTCTGCGGATGATTAAGGAGCGATTGGAATCGGAACAGATTCTGAATGTAGCTGGAAATCCTCAATGGACGATCACGGCCATTCGAGGTATCCTGACCAACGAAAAATACTGCGGAGATGTTCTTCTGCAAAAGACCTACATCAGCGACTGTATCAGCCGGAAAGTCATCCGCAATACCGGTCAGCTGCCCATGTATCTTCTGCAAAATCATCATGACGGCATTGTGGAACGAAAAACCTTTGATGCGGTGCAGACAGAGATGGCACGGCGCAACGCCGGGAAAAGCCCCTCCAAGAAGAAAGCCCCCACAGGGCTGACATCCTACGCCAGCAAGTACGCCTTATCGGAGCGTTTGGTCTGCGGTGAATGTGGAACGCTGTACCGCAGATGCACCTGGTCTAAAGGTGGAAAAAAGCGTGTGGTATGGCGCTGTGTCAGCCGTCTGGACTATGGGACAAAATACTGCCACGACTCACCTACATTGGATGAGGAACCCCTCCAGCAGACGATTCTTGCTGCCATTAACTCCGTTATGAGTAAGAAAGACACCCTCATTCGTCAAATCACATCCGCTATGGAGCTGGAAATTGCTCCGGTTCCAGGAGAGAGCATGAGCCTTGCGGACATTGAGCATCGCCTGGGTGAATTGAATGACCAAACCCGTAAGCTGGTGGCAGAAGCAGCTCAAAGCGAAGATTCCACGGCTTATACCTCTCAGTTAAGAGCAATTATGAATGAGGCCGCCGAATTAAAAGAAAAACGGGCATTCATTCAGGAACGACGCCAAAACGATGCTTTGGCTGCCCGGCGAGTTGATGCAGCGACTGTGGCCCTGGGACAGGCAACTGCCTACATCAGTCAGTGGGATGAAACAATCATTCGTCAGCTTGTAGATACGGTTAAAGTTCATTCAGCAGAAAAAATTACGGTGTTCCTCCGCGGCGGCATTCAGGTGGAGCAAGATATGATATAATAAGCGAAAGAAGGTGAATCAATATGATCTATGTTACCGGCGATACCCACGGCAACTTTCAGCGGTTTACTCCAGAACACTTCCCAGAGCAGGCTCAAATGACCAGGGATGATTTTATGATCATCTGCGGCGACTTCGGCGGTGTATGGGAAGGCGGCAAAAAGGATGCCCGCAGCCTAGACCGGCTGGAAAACCTGCCGTTTACCACATTGTTTGTCAGCGGGAACCACGAAAACTTCGACCTGCTCAGGAAATACCCCATAGAGGAATGGAACGGCGGAAAAGTCCAGCGCATTCGGCCTCATGTAATCCATCTGATGCGAGGGCAGGTCTTTGATCTGCAGGGATATTCCTTCTTCACAATGGGCGGAGCCAGGAGCCACGATATTGACGATGGTATTCTGAATCCCAAAGCACCGGATTTTGAAGAACAGTATTGGGCCCTCCGAAGAATGGGTGCCCGCTTCCGGGTGAACCACCACTCCTGGTGGAAACAGGAGCTTCCCAGCAAGTCGGAGTATGAGGAGGCACGGCGCAATCTGGAACGCATTCATTATAAAGTAGACTATGTGGTCACTCACTGTGCCCCAAGCAGCATCGTAGACATACTAGGAGATGGTGGTTATGTTCACGACCACTTGACGGACTTTCTGGAGGAAGTCAAAGAAAAGGCCAAGTTCCACTACTGGCTGTTCGGACATTACCACGACAATAGAATTATCGACGACCGCTTCGTGCTGCTCTGGGAACAGATGGTACAAGTGGTGTAACAGGACAAAGAGAAGGACAGGAGATACCCCTGCGTTTCTCTTTGTCCTGTTTTTAAATAAGATAGGTGTTGGAAAGGAGCAACCATGAACATCCGTAAGAACATCGATTACTCTGACATGTTTACCGCTATAGATGTGGCTGTTGACGCAGGACTGTCCCAGATGAAGCTGTACTGCGAACTTGGACGCCTGGTTTGTGAGCGTCCGGAAAAAGGTGCGGCAGTCGCTGCAGCTGAGCACCTACACAGCCGTTTTCCGGACGTTTCCGGCTTCTCCCCTCGTAACCTGCGCCGGATGCGGGAGTTTTATCGGATGTATACAGGAAATGCCGAGTTACTGGCGCTGGCCATGAAGATTGCCTGGACGCAGAATGTGGTTATTCTGGAAGCGGACCTGGAAATAGAGGAGCGGCGATGGTACCTGCGTGCTGCCGGCCAGTTTGGCTGGTCAAAGGCAGAACTTCAAAGAAAGATCAAGTCTAACGCTCATCTGGAAATCCAACTCGACGAGTTTGAGGTTCAGTGCTATACTGAGTTCAATAGTAATGATTTGGAGCGTACAGAGTATGATCAAGATACTTTTCCTCTGTCACGGCAATATTTGCAGAAGCCCGATGGCCGAGTTTATTATGAAAGATTTGGTGAAGAAGGTAGGTTTAGAACAGAAAATCATTATCGAATCGGCAGCTACCAGCACCGAAGAGATTGGAAATCCTGTCTATCCACCGGCCCGCCGCAAGCTGGCCGAGCATGGGATCGACTGCTCTGGCAAGAGGGCACGCCAGCTTCAGAACAGCGACTATGAGAAATATGATCTGCTGATCGGGATGGATCGCGCCAATCTACGGGATATGTATCGGATCTGCGGCGGCGATTTTGCTGACAAAATGCATCTGCTAATGGACTTCACCGACCACCCCGGCGAAGTGGCTGATCCATGGTACACTGATGATTTCGATACAACTTGGCGGGATGTGGAGGAAGGATGCCGAGGGGTGCTTTCCCAAATTATTCACAAGGTATTGATATGCGGATAAGCTGATTATCAAGAAAAATTAGTGAGACAAAATACATTGAAATATAATTTGCACATAGAAATTAGTTGTAAGATGTGGATATATTCAGATTTCCAGAATAGAATAGGAATCAGTATTCTGATGTGTTATGCTTTTCTACATTGACTTTTGAAGAGATTATGTTATTATTTTGACAACCTTTAACCGTTTCTAATGGAAACAAGAGCCGCACCACACCAGAATCTGAGCAGAGCAGGTGAATCACAATGGACGGATCTAATTTTTATGCAGAGGTTGGCGGCAACATTAAGACCTATCGTAAGCTTCAGCACATGACCCAGCAGGAGTTGGCCGGCAAGATTAACAAAAGCATGGCGTGTATCTCTAAATATGAGAAGGGCGACATTTCCATGGATCTTTACACGCTCTATGAGATTGCGGAAGTGCTGAATATCCCGCCCGCCCTGCTCCTCCCTCAAGATACCGGAGCCAGCCGGTCCGTCTCCCAACCAGATATCGATTTTCCGCCCTTTCTCCAGCACTCTCCGCTGTATCTTTACACTTGGTACACCAAGCGGCCGGAGTTAGCCACCAGTGTGCTGATGATCCAGCGAGAAACCCGAAAGGTGACGGCCTACTACGGCGTCTCCGATCTGTCCCGCTATCAGGACAGTGACTACATCATGCTGGGCTCTGTGGTCAGCTCCGAGTCCAATGTGCAGCTCTACTTCGCCAACCCTCTGCTCAAGGGAGACTTTATGCTGGTGTGCTTCCGCACCGCCGATCTCATCACCGGCCACTGCCAGGGCTTTTTCGGGGCCCTCAATGACCACTACCGCTTCTGCGCCTCCAAATGCTACATCAGTGACACCCCCGTGCGGGATCTGGCCGCCCTGGAAAAGCAGTTGACGGTAGACAAGGACGCCCTGAGCTTTTTACGGAAAAACAACGTGCTGTGCCTTTAAGCAAGAAAACAAAAAATGCCATTCCCGTCCGGGGCAGAAATGCGCTGCGTTCTGCCCCGGGCGGGGATTTTTGTTCTGCAAGTTTTTTGTTGCGTGCTTTCACAAAAAGAGAAAAATGAATTGAATTGCAGCACTTCCCAACCTGCATTTGAAAAAAGTGGGGAAAGCGGGGAGAAAAATCAACTGGGAAGAAAGTTATGATAAAAAAATCAAGTTTGAATAAAAATTGGCTTTCTTTTTCTTTTTTTTAAAAGGAAGTATAATAATGCAGTCCATTAAATTATGAGAGGCATCGGAAAGGATGTGGCCTGACTATGGATTCCGTTTTGAATCCCAATGTACCTTATTACAAATATTTTGAGGAGATGACCCGCATTCCCCACGGATCCTTCCACGAGCAGCCCTACAGCGACTATCTGGTTGCATGGGCCAAAGAACACGGACTGCATCATCTGCAGGACGAGATGGGCAATGTGGTCATCT
This sequence comes from Flintibacter porci, assembly GCF_041925195.1. Taxonomy (NCBI): domain Bacteria; kingdom Bacillati; phylum Bacillota; class Clostridia; order Eubacteriales; genus Flintibacter; species Flintibacter porci. The sequence continues at coordinate 8,603 of NZ_JBHEVB010000015.1, read as the reverse complement.
ATAAGCCGGCCTCTGCCGGACACGAGGATCGGCCTGCCGTGCTGCTCCAGGCCCACATCGACATGGTGTGCGCCTGCGACCCGGGACAGGACCACGATTTCCGCAAAGACCCCCTGGAGCTGTACGTCGAGGACGGCTGGCTGCGGGCCAAGGGCACCACTCTGGGCGCCGACGATGGCGTGGGCGTAGCCTACATGCTGTCCATTCTGGACGACGATACCCTGCCCCATCCCCCCCTGGAGTGCGTGTTCACTGTGCAGGAAGAGGTGGGCTGCAGCGGCGCGGCCAACCTGAAGGCGGAGTACTTTACCGCCAAGCGGATGATCGGCCTGGACGACGTGGGCGGCGGCACCAGCTATGTGACTACCGCCGGCAGCCAGATCATCGAGTTCAGCCGCCAGGTCACCTGGGAGAAGGGACAGCAGAAGGGCTACCGCCTTTCTGTCTCCGGCCTGAAGAGCGGCCACAGCGGCGTGGATATCGACAAGGAGCGGGGCAACGCCATCAAGATCGCGGGCAAGGTCCTGTTTGCGCTGCTCAAGCAGGGGGACGTGCGGCTTTGTGACGCGGACATGGGCAGCGCGGACAACGTCATCCCCAGCCACGGCACCGTCATCTTTACCTCCGCCCTGAGCCGGGAGCAGGTGAGCGCCACGGTAGACCAGTACCGGGAGATCTTCCTGCAGCAGCTGCAGTGGAGCGACCCCGACCTGAAGCTGGAGCTGAGCGAGTGCACTGTGGACCAGGTCATGAGCGCCCAGGACAGCGCCGACCTCATCGGCTTTGTCCGCTTCCTGCCCAACGGCTACTTCCACCACAGCATGCGCTTTGAGGGGCTCACCACCGTCTCCAGCAACCTGGGCACCTGGAAGGTGGAGGGGGACTCCATCCGCTTCCGCTGCTGCGCCCGCAGCTCCATGGAGTCCTTCATTGACATGATGGAGGAGGAGCAGGAGATGGTGTGTGAGGCCTACCACATCCAGCGCCGGGAGACCGCCCGGGTGGCTGGCTTTGACTACATCGAAAACTCCCCCATCCGCGCCGCGGTGGACCAGGCCCTCTTCACCACCACCGGCCGGCACATCCAGGAGCTCTTTGTCCACGGCGGCATTGAGGCCGGCTATCTCACCCGGCTGATCCCCGGCCTGGACGTGGTGACCATCGGCCCCCTGGTGCTGGACGAGCACACCACCTCGGAGCGGCTGAGCCTGCAGTCCTTTGACGAGATCTGGAAGACCCTGATCCGAGCTCTGTCGGAGCTGTAACAGCCCGGCGCAGGCCGGGCCCTCTGGATTTTTCCCGGCCCGCGCCGGAAAACCAAAGAGAAAGGGAGAACAAGCTGTGAGTAATGCCATCCAAGAGACCTCTCCGGGCATCCTGGGCAAGATTGAGCGTGTGTGTGACAAGCTGCCCCCGCCCGGCGTCATCTTCTTTATCCTGTTTGTGGCCACGGCGGTGCTCAGCGCCCTGCTGTCCGGCCTGGGCGTGAGCCTCATCAACCCCGCCTCCGGCGAGACGGTGTCGGTACAGAACTTCTTTACCGCCGACGGCATCAACTGGTTTCTGGAGACCATGGTGGAGAACTTCTCCTCCTTCTACCCCCTGGGCATGGTGCTCATTCTCACCATGGCGGTGGGCCTGTGCGACGAGGCCGGGCTGTTCAGCGCCGCCATCCGCAGCGCTCTGCGCAATACCCCCCAGGTGATCGTGCCCCTGGTGGTGGCCTTCGTGGGCTGCAACGGCAACATCGCCTCCGACTGCTGCAACATCGTGCTGATGCCCCTGGCCGCGGCGGTGTATTACAGCGTGGGCAAGCACCCGGTGGTGGGCATGCTGGTGGCCTATGCGGGCTGTGAGGCGGGCTTTGCCTGCAACCTGATGCTCTCCGCCTCCGACTCCATTGCCTCCGGCCTGACCAACACCGCCATCCAGTCTTTCCTGCCTGACTCCGATTTCCTGGTGGATATGAGCTGCAACTACTACTTCACCTTTACCTCCACCTTCCTGGTGGCCCTGACCATCTCTTTTGTGGCGGAGAAGATTGTGGCCAAGCAGTTCGGCCCCTACCACCGCCCCGCCGACTTGCCCGTCATTGAAAAGCAGGAGCTGGGCGGCATCGAGCGCAAGGGCATCCGCAACGCCGTCATCGCCCTGGTGGTGTACGCCGCCCTGGTGGTGGCCGGCTACTTCCTGGTCCCCCTGGCCAAGGTCAACGAGGACGGCAGCCTGTCCTTTATCGGCTCCCCCCTGCTGGACGGCATCATTGCGGTGATGTTTGTGGCCTTCTTTGTCATGGGCGTGGCCTACGGCTTTACGGTAAAAAAGTTCCGCTCCCTTACCGACATTGAAAAGGCCATCAACAAACAGATGTCCCTCATGGGTGCCTACCTCACCTTCTGCTTTTTCTGCGGCCAGTTCAACGCCCTGTTCAGCTGGACCAACATTGGCACCGTCATCGCCATCGGCGGCGCCGACTTCATCCAGAACATCGGCCTGACCGGCATCCCCCTCATCCTCATTTTCATCGTCATCGTGGCCCTGACCAACTTCTTCATGCCCTCCGCCTCGGCCAAGTGGGCCATTCTGGGGCCGGTGTTTGTGCCCATGCTGATGATGCTCAACTACCACCCCGCCATGATTCAGCTCATTTACCGTCTGGCAGACTCCCCCTTCAACATCATTACCCCCATGAACCCCTACGTGTGGATGCTGCTGAGCATTGCCAACCGGGATTACGACCCCAACCTGAAGATCGGCAAGGTGTTTGCCGGCCTTATCCCCATAAGCCTCATTCTGGCTGTGGTCTGGATTATTTTCTTCTTTATCTGGACCACCCTGGGCATCCCCCTGGGGCCCGGCGCCTCCTACACCCTGCCCGCTGGCTTGCTGTAACCCCTTCCCCGGCGACCATTTTTATCAAGAGAGGAAGAGACCATTTTTATGACCAACCAACCGAAATTTTCCGGCTATTTTCAGGCCTTCCTTGCCGCGCTGATGACATTCACCTGCGGCATGAGCTACGGTGCCTACAGCCTGCTCATCGTCCCCCTGTCCGAGCGGCTGGGCTGCTCCCTGACGGCGGCGGGCGTCCCTGCCACGGTGGAGACCTTTGCCTCCTTCCTGGTGGGCCTGTTCGGCGGCGGCATCCTGATTGAAAAATTTACCGCCCGCCGGTGCGTGCTCATCGGCTCCCTGGTGGCCTGTGTGTTTGTGGCCGGCTACCTGTACCTGCCCTCCCTGGTCCTGGTGTGTATCTTTGAGGCCATCGTGGGCGCCTCCATGGCCTTTGGCTACAGCAGCGGCATGAGCGCCTTTATCCGCCAGTGGTTCATTGACAAGCGGGAATCCATCCTGGGCGTGGCCATCGCCTGCATCGGCTTTGGCGGCGCCGCCGGCACCTGGCTGTTCGGCGTGCTGGACTCCCGGTACGGCTTTGGCGTGACCAGCATTGCCTTTGCCTGCCTGGGTGTGCTGTGCATCCTCATCTACGTCTTCGCCCTGCGTACCCCCGAGCAGCTGGGCCAAAAGCCCCTGGGCTGGGAGAAGGCGGAGGCCCTGGCCTCGGAGGAGGGCAAGGGTAGCAGCACCGACTTCGGCGTGGACTTCAAGACGGCCCTGCGCTCCCCCTCCCTGTACCTCATCATGCTCTCCTGCCTGCTGTGGGCCCTGAGCATGGTGGTCTCCCCCTACCTTGCCACCATTCTCATGACCAACGGGGTGAGCGATCTGGACGCGGCCAACTACTCCACGGTCAATAACATCGCCATCGCGGTGATGTCCATTGTGGTGGGTGCCCTCACCTCCAAGCTGGGCCCCAAGAGTTACGTGATCTCCGCCTTCGGCGCGGGCATCGTGGGCCTGGCCGCCATGCTGGCCTGGCTGCAGGCGTCCCGGACCATGGTGACCCTGCTGCTGGCGGTGGTGCTGCTGGGCGCGGGCTACGTGGTGGGCACCACCTACGGCCCCATCGTCACCACCAAGGTGTTCGGCAACAAGTGCTATGACCGGGTGATCCCCCTGGTCTTCGGCATGCGGTGCGTGGGCCTTGGCGTGGGCGTGCTGCTGCTGCCCTCCCTGGCCGAGCAGCAGGGGGACTGGACTATGCCCCTGGTGCTGGCCATCGGCATGATGGTGGTGGCCATTGTCATGGGTCTGCTGGCCATGCAGCTGGCTCCCATGCGCAAGCTGCACGGGGAAGAGCCCAACACCTGAGCGGGGCAGACCACCCTGGAAAACCATTGCCGCGCATCCCATGGATGCGCGGCAATTTTAAACTCCGGACAGGGCCCGGCTCAGGGCTGCACCGGGAAAGAAGAAATGAGGTTTATATGGAAGCGTTGTTAGAAGAACTTTTGGAGCAGTGCCGCCCCTACACCCGCCAGGGAAAGGTGGCCACCTACATCCCCGAACTGGCCAAGGCCAATCTGGACGACCTGGGCATCTACGTGCTGCGCAGCGACGGGCAGCACTTTCACGCCGGAGACTGGAACAAGCCCTTTGCCATCCAGAGTGTCATCAAGCCCATCCTGCTGCTGCTGGCCCTGATGGACAACGGGGAGGAGTATGTCCGCTCCCGGGTGGGGGTGGAGGCCACCGGCAAGCCCTTTGACGCCATCAATGTGACCGACCAGACCCTGCTCAGCGAACACCTGAACCCCATGGTGAACATGGGGGCCATTGCCATCTGCGGGCTCATTCATGGGGCCAGCTATGAGGAGAAGTTCCAGCGTCTGCTGGAGCTGACCCGGAAGCTGGCGGGAAACCCGGACATCCAGCTGGATCAGGACGTGTACCTGTCGGAAAAGCACACCGGCTACAAAAACCGGGCCCTGGCCTTTCTGCTGAAAACCTACGGAATGCTGGAGGACGACGTGGAGGAGGTGCTGGACTTCTACTTCAAGGCCTGCTCCATCTCGGTGACCAGCCAGGATCTGGCGGTGATCGGGTCGGTGCTGTCCAGCCACGGCACCCTGCCCAACTCCGAGGAGCGGGTCTTTGACCGGGAGTACGGCAACTACGTCAACGCCATCCTCATGACCTGCGGTATGTACGACGGGTCGGGGGCCTTCGCGGTGAACGTGGGCGTCCCCGCCAAAAGCGGCGTGGGAGGCGGCATCATGGCGGTGGTGCCCACCCGGATGGGCATTGGCATCTTCTCCCCCGGCCTGGACGAGAAGGGAAACAGTCTGGCGGGGATCCAGCTGCTGGAGCGTTTATCTAATCGGCTTTACCTAAGTATTTTTTAGAGTTTGGTAATTCAAAATTATGAATGAAGTCCGTTTTTCGAACATTTTTATTGAAAAACGGACTTTTTATTTTTGGAAAGCCTTGTTGTATCAAGGCTTTTTCTTTTTTATATTTCGGGCGGCGCACTTCAAGAATCTCCAAATGGAAAAGTATTATTTTCATTCCATGACGCTATTTGAACACCCGTTTTCGATAAAATTGGCATAGTACTTCTCTTCAAAAGCCTGCGGCGTCTGGTATTTGAGTGTTTGGTGCGGACGAACTTTATAATAAAATCGAATATATTGCTCAACGCTTTTGAAAAAGCTTTGCTCTGAGGTATACTCTCTGCGGTATGCCCCTTCTTTTTTAAATGTTGCAAAAAAGGCTTCAGCAATTGCGTTGTCATGTGGGCGGCCGGTGGCAGAAAAAGACTGTTTGACTCCATTGTTTTGAAGAAGCAACGTAAAAGCAGCAGATATGTACTGCTTTCCTCGATCACTATGAAATGTCAGATTTTTCGGCTTGCCGCGTTCCTGATAAGCATTTCGAAATGTGGCGGTAACCAAGTTGGTACTGGCGTTACGAGATACTCTGTAACCTACGATCCTGCGGGCATAGAGGTCCAAAATGATACAGAGATATACCCAATAGTTGTTAACCCTAAAGTATGTAATGTCACTGACCCATATCTGGTTTGGACGCTCCGCAGTAAATTCTCTTTCGAGTAAATTACGCTTTGCATATTGCTGCCGCTTTTTATACTGTTTTTTTGCATCGGAACGAATACTTCTGAGCTCTAATTCCTGCATGATCGCAGAGATTCGTTTGGCACTGACCTTTATCCCATTCTGCGCTAAAATGGTTCTGATCTTCTCGGCACCAAAGCGCTGCTGGCTGTCATCAAAAATCTGCTGTACCCTTAACATCAGCTCCGCTTGCTCTTCCTCCCGTTTACTTCGATCTGCACGACGAAATATGTGATTATAAAAAGTGCCCCGGGCAACACCCAGGGCTTCGCATAGTTCATGTACGCTGAACTGCTGGTTTTCATGGTATATCTTTTCCAGCACTTCAAGTTTCCTGCGGAGCGGCACTTTGGCAAGAAATCCGGAAAGGCGAATGATCTCCACTTCATGCTCCATCTTCTCAAGCTTTCTCGAAAGCGCATCAATCTCTTTGGGCGTGTAGGTATGCTGTGGCGTCTGAATGGAATAGAATAGTTTGCGCCAATGGTAAATTGTGCTCTGTGCAATATGAAACTCATGGCTGAGTTCCTTAATGGATTCTCCTTTTTCGTAACGCTGAATAATTTTGCGCTTGAAATCCACAGGATATTTCAATAGGCATAGCATCTCCTCCAATTAATAACACAGTAAACTTAGCACAAGAATACATCATTAATCCGCACCGAACATTTGAAGTCCTTGGAAATAATTGATATAATAAAATAATGAAACTGAGCAAACGGAGGAAATCTATTGGATACACTTCAAGCAATATTTAATAATCGTGAAATTGCCATTGGCTTTTGGGTAATGGTTTCCGGTATTGCTCTTCTTTTCGTAAAATCCGCAAGAAAGCCACTTAAAGAGATAATCATTCTTCTGCTAAGCAGAAAATTTATTGCCTTTTATTTAGTATTTGCCGGATTCTTGTTCCTGGTCCTCGCTTTTCTGAAGTGGGTTGGCTTTTGGAACATCAATTTACTCAAAGATACAGTATTCTGGGTTCTCTTTGTAGAGTTTCCGATTTTCGTGAAAACAATTGAAAAAGCAAAAGATAGCCGTTTCTTCGGCAGCTTGATAAAAGAGAATATAGCGTTATCTGTTATCATTGAATTCTTTGTGGGTTTCTGGACCTTTAGTTTATGGGTAGAAATCATTCTCATACCGATAACAATATTCTTCTCTTTGGTATATGCTTTGTCTGAACGGGAGAAAAAGCATCAGCCTGTTAAAAAATTTTTCGATCGCTTAACTGTTCTATGGGGACTTATAATTTTAATAACCGCTATACAGCGTTTTTTCCAGGATCCAGAGGGCTTTATTAACGTAGAAACACTAAAATCCTTTTTGCTCCCCATCGTATTACTTTTGTTAAACCTTCCTGTTGTTTATGGCTTGGCATTATATAACACTTACGAGCAAATCTTCATTCGTCTTAAAGGGGGAGACTCTGAAAAGGCAAAAATGAAACTTCAGGTGCTATGTTTTTCCGGAATAAACCTTGCAAAAGCTTCAGCATTACGGAACAGCGTACCTGTAACAATCTTACATAGCTTAACTGCGAAAGATTTAAAAAATAATCTGAACAATCTAACGCAGCAGTTATCATTACAGATTGGAGATAACTACATGAAACGTTCTCACTATTACATTAGCACCTGTATAATAGGACTACTTGCAAGCCTTTTGGGTCTTATTTTAGCAAATTCTGATGTATCCTTTAAAGATCTTATTTCTTTTAACTTTACTTTTGATATCCAAAGAATTAAAGAAATTGCAACTTACATTTTTTCTACGCTGCTTGTGTTTAGTGCTTCGCTACTTGTTTTCTCAATTGGCTTCAGAAAAAAGCAACTCGAAGATATCTCGCAGATAAAAAAATACGCATTATATGAGCTGTTATCTTCGGTAAAAAGGCAAGAATCTCAGTTAATAGAGTATCCTCCTATAGACGATCCTTCCATTCTCTATGTTTCTTATGTTCTCAATGCTTTTGAAGTCAAGGAATCTTGTAACAAAGTCTTGGCAGCATACTCAAATCTCTTGACAACACAGGAACGAGATGCTGTAAAACAATTGCAGCTTTATACCAATTCATTTTTTAGTGATCTTGGAATTCACGAAGATAACATTAAACAATACAATGTAGTAAGTTTTAGCGAATTCTATAACGAAAAAGTGAGAACCGCTCCACAGAATGAAAAAATCAACAACTTTACTTATACGGTACAGAGAGATCTTAATAAATATTCTGAACAGATAAAGCTTTTCCGCAATGAGTTCAAACAGTGTTATTGATTGCGGCATGATATTTCATGCTATGTTACCGTGGCATCTATAGTGTTGCGATGTTCCAGAATATCAAAACGCTATAGATGCCGTAGGCTGAACGCCTACGGCATCAAGCGTTTCCGGGCTTTTTTTGCTCGAAAATTCACCGATGATTCCATAGATGCCAAAGGGCTGATTTTAGGAATCGCCCAGATTTGAACCCCTTTGTTCCGGGGTTCGGTGCAGGCTTCTATGCTTGGTGTCATCGCCGGAGTAAAATAGACCTATACGCCGGGCAAAAATTGACCCACGCCTAAAGACCGGCTATCTTAAAAGTGTGTGCAATACTTTTAAGGGAGATGGCCGAATGATTAGGAG